>CAZHOA010000001.1:0-25214 GCA_964534385.1 uncultured Candidatus Saccharibacteria bacterium
CACCATCACCAACGGTTTCGGATACAGTTATGGCTTCGCCAGAATCGCCCGCGCCTTCTTCGTCGGTCACTGCGACGCCACTACCAAAAGTAGTGAAAGCAGAGATAGTCACCACGAAAGGTGCTATTGATCTAGAATTGTACTCAGATGTTGCACCGAAGACCGTGGCCAACTTTGTAAAATTAGCTCAGTCCGGCTTTTATAATGGTACCAAGTTTCATCGCGTCATTCCTGATTTTGTTATCCAGGGCGGTGATCCGCTATCCAGGACCGATGATGCTCGAGTCGGTACTGGCGGACCAGGTTACACCTTTGAAGATGAGATTAATCCCAAATCACTCGGCGTTGCTGATGCGATTATCAAACAACTCGAAACAAAAGGCTATGTCTACAACTACAAATTAAAATCATTGCCGGTCGTGCCCGGTGTGATTGCTATGGCCAATTCGGGTCCTAATACCAACGGCAGCCAATTCTTTATTGTTACAACCCAACCCCAACCTCATCTCAACGGACTGCATACCGTATTTGGAAGAGTTGTGAAAGGCATGGATGTTGTACTCAAAATTACTCAGGGCGATGTCGTATCCAATATTACAATAGGGACAAAATAGACCCTATGAAAATCTTTGTTACGGTACGGCCTAATAAAAAGACAGCACACATTGAAGAAATAGCCCCGACGGAATTTCGTGTAGATGTTGATGCGCCGGCTATACATGATCAAGCCAACAGACGTCTCGTTGAGTTGTTGGCAGACTATTTTCAGATACCGCGTTCAGCGGTATCTATTGTTGTCGGCCACTATGCGCGTAAGAAAATAGTCGAAATCAAAAAATAGGATCCCGTCCACCAACTTGTGCTGTACATTTTTTATAGTATAGTAAATACATATGCCTAAAAAGACAGACAAAAAATATATTATTACCGGAGAACATTTTTATAAATTTATTCAATGTCCGCATTGGATCTGGTACGACATCTATGGTGACGAGACAAAAAGGGGAACGATACCGCCGCTTGTTGAGATGCTCCACAAAGATGGTATCAAGCACGAGCAAAATATGCTGACATCGCGTAGTTTCGAAGAAATCAAACCGGAACTATTTCGCGATTTGGACGAAGCTTTCCTAGCGACGCTTGAATTAATGCGTCAAGGCAAAAATATATATCACGGCGTCCTGATGGATGAGCATTGGGTTGGAATGCCCGATTTACTCGAAGCCCGCCCGGGCAAATCTCAGCTAGGTGATCACTATTACGTGGCCTACGACATCAAAAATAGCCAAGATATCAAAGACGATTACAAATTCCAACTCGTTTTCTATAGCCTGGTATTAGAGCGTTTGCAGGGTGTCCGTCCTAAAGAAGCATATGTTATCAATTCAGAAGGCAAGGAGCGATCTTTTCTTGTCGAAGATTTTTTGGAACAGTTTCATTTGTCTCTGGATACTATTGAGAAGATTTTAGACGGAGAAAAGCCGGCTCCCTTTCTCAAGAGCGGGTGCCGTCGCTCACCCTGGTTTTCATTATGTCTTGACGAAACCAAAGATTGCGATGATGTATCGTTGATCTACCGCCTGAGCCAGAATGACCAACGCCGTCTCTACGATGCCGGTATCAAGACCGTGCACCAGTTTGCCGAAATGGGTACCGATGCACTGCAAGGCATGTTCGAAGACTGGAGCTACGACAAGATCGTTCGTTTTCACAATCAAGCGCTCGTTTTGGTTAATCAAGAGCCGATCGTTCTCAAAAAGTCCACGTTTCCCGAAGTCGCCAATGAGATTTACTTTGATATTGAATCTGATCCAACTGAGAGTATCGATTACTTATTGGGTTTGTTAATCAAAAAAGGCACCGGCCAGACCCAATACAAATATTTTCTAGCGAATAATCGGGAAGATGAGAAGCGTATCTGGGAAGAGTTTCTGAATTTTATTGAGAAGATCGACGATTTTGTGATCTATCATTATTCATACTATGAGAGAGAGGTATTTAAACGTCTGGGCAATAAATACGGCATTACCCACGAACTTGATCAGAAATTTCAAAACAATACCATCGACCTGCATCAGAGGGTTATTGAGTCGGTGGTCTTGCCACTTTACTTTTATAGCTTAAAGGACATCGGGCGTTATCTTGGTTTCGATTGGCGAGCTGAGGATGCCGGCGGTGCCCAATCAGTTGTCTGGTATAACGAATGGCTCAACACACAAGACAAGAAAATTATAGACAAAATCTTGGATTACAACGAAGATGATGTACGCGCCACGTTACACGTCAAAGAATGGCTGGCCCAACAAAAACCTCGTACCAGCCGCGAAAAAATACCCGCGGAGCTCTTGGATGAGAAATGAGACTTCAGGCACTCGGTGATTAATATCCCTTCGTTAAACACATTGCCTCACCTCCATTTCCCATACGCATTGACATTTCCGCCATCCCAATGCTAAACTCGGACAAGTTCATTTTACAATCCCGGAGGTGACTCATGGTTGCCAATCCTCATCTCATTGAAGACCCGACTCCAACCACTGCCCAAATACAACAGTTCTTTGATCTGATCCACTCAGGAAGATTGGATCGCGATGCTTTGCAAGCCATGCTTGATCGTTATGCTGATGAAAGTAACCCAGCAGAAATCACATCTGAAAATATTATTGCAGTACCACAGGAATCTCGTACAGATTTCCATACACTAAGACCGGCTCAACAACTAACCAGCTGGATTACCATCTGGAAAACGATTCAACTCGGCACTGGTCTTAAAGATGCCAACGCCTTTCTGGAAGCTTTGGACAGTAACGGCTGCAAAGCTTCCAATTGGGGCAAGAAAATTCTCGGCAAGCCAGCCTTCAGGGTTGCCAAGAAGAAAACCGAGGTTGACCTCGTGAATCTCTCGGTCGCTGAACTCGGTTTCAAAGATGGAGCAACCATCAACGATATTTACGAGCGAGCCATAAGCCTTGGTTTACAGCTTTGCCCCAATGAAGTCGGTCCCCAGTTGCGTCTGCAGTACAGGGACCAACCCAAGGGTGAGTGGGTATTAGTCGCAATGGAACCAATAGCTGATTCGGACGGCAGCCTCAGCATCTTCGATGTCGAACGTGACGGCGGTGATCTGTGGTTGGGTGCTCACGACGGTAGCCCTGACCGCTTCTACGGTAGCTACCGCCGTTTCGTGTTCGTTCTGCCTCGCAAGTAATCTGCCCTTAATCCTTTGAACCTTTGGTTTCCTTGGACCCTTAGTACTTTGTCCTTGGAAGCCGTAATTTAAAAAATGCCCTGTGTATAATGCACGGGGCTTTCTTTTTGTGCTACACTCAAAAATGGAAGTAGGTGAATACGCCGACGGTTACGGCTTTCGGCTACCGAACCCAGTATCCATACATCCAGAATATCTCCGACTACGGTTTGGGATAGCGTGGCGTATGCAGAAACTTCAAAAATTGAAGATACTTGGTAAGAAGTGCTAGGGCATTATAGATGCCGAATACGATTAGAGTGAGAATCCACTCAACGATAATTGACTTTTTGGTTTAAATACGCTATAATTTTACTAGAACAAAAAATATTTAAAAAAGGAGCGTGACGCATGAGAGTGAGTATAGCGTTGGTTTCGAGTTCCTCGCCCGTGAATACGATTAGCGAGGAGTTGTCGCGAAAGTCTGCCAGCCTGTCGGTTGGCAATCCTATAATTCTTAATGGAGCAGAGTGTGTTCCACACGTTTCAATTTTTCAGTTGGATGTTGAAAGGCATCGATTGGGCGAACTGAAAGATATAGTGAAGAGTATTTTGCAAACTCATCGACATATCCAGCTTAAGTTTAGCGGGGTCGAACTGGAAAACAAAAACTGGCTCTTTTGGAGCTTGGAGTTTTCTCAGAGGCTTAAAGAGCTCCACGAAGAAATCGTCACTCGATGCGCGCCGATTAGGCGGGCGAATATCGAGCTCGGCGGCAGAGGTAAATACCTCGATGGTGTCGCAGGCTTGATGCATGAGAGGTACGGCTACCCGCACGTGATGGAGTTATATAAGCCGCACATCACTCTCCAGGTGATCCAACGGAGTGAGTTGGAAAGGTCTCAAATCCAAGAGCTCCTCGGTAAACACGCAGGTGTCGAGTGGCAACCAACCCATGTTATCATAGCCGAGGTTGGCCCACAGGGACGCATCAGTCGCACTGGGCTGAAAGCAGCTTTGAAACTTCCAACGACGACCGATCGCACTTGAAGCGATAATACACACGGACACCCCCCAGGGGTGTCCGTTTAACTTTTATAACCAGCTCTTGATTTATTTTTTTATATATCGTATTATCAAATTTCAAGGTAAACAAAGACCTATGTCATTTCGTGTAAAATCAATTCTCATACTGATCATTGCTGTGGGCGTTGCCCTTTTTGTATATCCTCAGGCATTCAATCGCACAGCTGATTTCCTGAACGCCAAGCTCCATCGTGAACAATCCAAAATTAAATTCCCTCACTTTTTCGCCGTTCCCGGTTTCCGCCTGGGACTTGACTTGTTGGGCGGTACGCACCTGGTATATCAGGCTGATTTAAAGAATCTCTCAGCCGGCCAGAACGCCAAAGATGCTATGGATGGCGTGCGAGATGTTATCGAACGCCGCGTCAATCTGTTCGGCGTTGCCGAACCTCTGGTTCAGGTGGAGGGATCCGATCGTCTCGTGGTTGAGTTGGCCGGTATTAAAGACGTCAATCAAGCCATTCAATTGATCGGTCAAACGCCATTTTTGGAATTCCGTGAACAGCGCCCTAAAGCCGACACGGATGCCATTCTGGCCGCTCAAAAGTTAAAACAGCGACTGAACGAAGATCCCTATTTTGTGCCGAGTGCGTTGACCGGCAAATATCTACAACATTCACAAGTTCTTTTTGATCCGACCAGCTATTTGCCCCAGGTATCATTGGATCTCACCAGTGAAGGCGCCAAAATCTTTGCTGATTTGACCAAAAAGAATTTGGGCAAACCTCTGGCAATCTATCTTGACGGAACGCCTATCAGCGCGCCCATTGTTCAGAGTGAGATTACCAATGGCAAAGCGGTGATCTCCGGACATTTTACACCTGAGCAAGCCAAACAATTGGCTGACAGATTGAATGCCGGTGCTTTGCCCGTGCCCATTAACCTCATCTCTCAAGAGACCATCGGAGCCTCATTAGGTCAAGCTTCGCTGACGCAATCCCTCAAGGTTGCCGGCTATGGCTTGATTTTTGTGGCGCTGTTCATGATTGTGCTCTATAGGTTGCCCGGTGTTGTTTCGGTGGTCGCTTTGTTGATCTATGTTGTCTTGGTTCTGGCAATCTACAAGCTCATTCCAGTCACGCTCACATTGTCAGGCATTGCTGGGTTTGTATTATCTCTTGGTATTGCTGTTGATGCCAATATTCTTATCTTTGCGCGTATGCGTGAGGAATTAAAGGAAGGCAAGACGTTAGCCCAAGCCACGCGCGAAGGTTTCCGTCGAGCCTGGTTCTCTATTCGCGACAGTCATATCACTACACTGTTGGGTGCTGTGATTTTGTATATTTTTACAACTTCAATTGTCAAAGGTTTTGCGTTGACGCTTGGCATTGGCGTGGTATTGAGTCTGTTTACGGCAACTGTGATCGTTCGTCTTTTTTTGGAAAACTTTACTTCTGGCTGGTTTGAACGACATCGCTGGCTATTTTAACTATGAAACCTATCTATACAATTGGCTTCGTCATTTCGATCAGTCTAACGATTGCGGCGCTTGTTGTCATTGCTCTGTACGGTCTCCGCTTTGGCGCGGATTTTCGGGGCGGTTCGGTGCTGGAGTTGTCATTCCAAAGCAGACCGGAACAGCTATCGGATATTACCCAGGTACTCACAACGATACCCGAGGCTCACAATGTTAGCGTTAGCCCGTTGGGTGACAAGAATGTGTTGATTCGCCTTGACCCGCTATCAGAAGCCGATCACCAGAAAATACTCAGCACATTATCACAGAAATTCGGCACCATATCCGAACTGCGTTTTAATTCCATCGGTCCGACGATCGGCAATGAATTAAAGCAAAAAAGCCTGACGGCCATCAGTGTTTTGCTGATCGCCATTGTGATCTATATAGCTTTTGTGTTTCGCAAGCTCTCTATTGTGATTTCACCCTGGGCCATGGGTATTGCCACTATTATGGCGCTAATTCATGATCTCGCCATCCCCATAGCTGTTTTTTCGATACTCGGACGCTATTACGGTATTGAGATCAGCGCTGTGTTTGTTGCCGCGGCGTTGACAATACTTGGGTATTCTGTCTCGGATTCAGTCGTTGTGTTAGATCGTATGCGTGAGAATATTCTGCGTTTCGGGCGCAAAGAGAGCTTCCCGAACCTGGTGCATATGAGTATTATGCAAACATTGACACGTTCGCTTAACACAACGTTTAATACGCTATTATCTCTGTTTGCCGTGTATTTTTTTGGGGGTGAGTCAATCCGATATTTCGCGTTGGCGTTGATTATCGGCATAGCTCTGGGTGCCTATTCATCGATCTTTGTCGCTTCGCCGATTTTGGTATGGTGGAAAGGCCAGAGGAGCTGATGAGTCGTGTGTATAACCGGAGGTGTTGACTTATTTATTTGCTTGTGATATTTTATATTTTAAGGTGAATATCTACATAATTTAGGTGATTTCTTAGACATATACTAAGGAATATATTTCATACAATGGTTACCACAGATTTCAAAAGAACAATTAAGACAGTGGTCGTGCAGCTGATCGCGGTTTTGAATGCGCGCAATCGTGAGGTCGTTTCACGCAGGTTTGGCTTGAAATCAGGCCAGAAACAGACACTTGAGTCAATCGGCCAGATTTACGGCATTACTCGTGAGCGCGTCCGTCAAATTGAGGAGACATCGCTCAAAGCGATCCGTGATAGTTTACAGTCGGAGTTTAGCCCCAAGATACAGCCGTTTGTGTCATTGGCGCACACGATTATTGACGAATCAGGCGGTGTTATGCAGGAGCAAGATTTGTTCCGGACATTCTTCGGCAATGCCAAGAATACTGCTGCTAATGCTTCGTTAGTTTTCTTGATGATTCTTGACAACCGCTTGAAACGCTATCAGGAAGACGAAGACTTTAATACATTCTGGAGCGTCGACGAAGCCCGACAAAAGGTATTTTTCAATGTCGTTGCCAGTTTCATCAAAAACCTCGAAAAGCGCAACACGCCCGTTGAAGAGTCGCAAGTTGTCCAGCTATGCACTGAAGCTTCGATGTATTTCAAGGAGCCGCCGGCTAAGATCGCCTCTCTGATATTTGCAATTTCCAAGGACATCGACCGTAATGTATTCAACCAGGTCGGTTTGACCAGTTGGCCGGAAATTCGTCCTCGCGGCGTTCGTGATAAATCCTACCTCGTACTCAAGCGTGCTACTCAACCCAAGCATTTCCGTGATATTACCCGTCTGATCAATAGTTATAAATTTTCCAAAAATGTTGCCAATGTCCAAACAGTTCACAACGAACTGATCAAAGACAAGCGCTTTGTTCTGGTAGGTCGCGGCATGTACGGATTGACCGAATGGGGCTATGCGCGTGGTACTATTAAAGAACTGATCGTCGACCTGTTAAAAGAAAAAGGTTCGATGCACAAAGAGAAGATTATCGCGCATGTAATGTCTGTCAGATTCGTGAAGCAAAACACTATTGTTCTCGGATTGCAGGATAAACGGCTATTCAATCACGATGAACGCGGGCATGTATCATTACGCAAAGCCTAACACCAACAATACCTCCTACAGCGAGGTATTGTTTTTTGAAACGGATTATTTTCTGCTATACTATTACTAATGCCTATTGTTGATATCTCAAGTATTCTTGGCTTACTTCTTGGTATGATCAGCTCGTTTAGTTGGATATTATATATCCTTGTTTTTGTGTTGCTTTTTCTGCTTACAGTCGATGCTTTGTTATTTTATCAGCAATTGAAATACAAATCAGCCATTCAATGGTCGCTACTTGAGATCAATATTCCTCGACAGATTATGAAGGGCCCCAAGGCAATGGAACAGTTTTTTAATGCACTCTACAGCTTGCGCAATGCACCGGGCAATCTCCGCGAGACATATTACGAGGGCCAGGTCACCAAACCATTCAGTCTCGAAGTTGCCGCTATGAATGGCAAGACCGTGTTTTATTTGCGCGTACCGACTAATCTCAAGATCGCTGTCGAAGCTATTCTGTACGGGCAATATCCCGATATAGAAATCTATGAGGGATTGGATTATGTCGATCGATTGCCTTCGACATTCAGCGAACTGGAATCAATCGGCTATGACCTATTTGGCATTGAACTATCACTAGGAAAGGAAGATCCGTTTCCGATCAAGAACTACGAATTATTCGAAACAAAAGAAGGCGATGAGCGATTGATAGATCCTATGGCGACACTCCTGGAAGTATTTGGCAAACTCCAACCCGAAGAGTCTCTATGGCTGCAGATTATCGTCAAACCGGCCAGTGATGACTGGAAGAAACGTGGTCAGGAGATCCTCAAGGAGATCAGAATGAAGAGTCAACAAGCTGCGGTTCCCGGCCAAGCTGCCATGAATTTGCGCACACCTGGTGAAGATTTGAGATTAAAGCTGATCGAGAAAAAACTATCACAGCCGGGTTTCGATACTATGATTCGCTATGTTTATCTGGCGCCGAAGGCTATGTTTAATAATGCGATCCCAAATAGCGCTGTGTATGCCTATTTCAATCAATTTGTTTCTGAATTGAACGGCTTTAAAAAGAACAGTAGTACTGCCACGCGCGTTTCGCCGTGGACATTTCCCTACACAGTTCAGATGGCACAACGGCTCCAGGAACGCAAACAGGCATTTCTTGCTGTCTATCGCAATCGCGAACACAAAGAAGATACCTGGATCGGCAAAAAACTTAAAAGCAGCTTCTGGTATTCACATCATGCCGGACAGAAAAGCTCTATTTTTAGCAGTGATGAGCTGGCTACGTTTTATCATATGCCGACCGATGTTGTTCTCACGGCACCGGTCATGCAACGCATCGAAAGCAAACACGTCTCGCCGCCGGCTAATTTACCAAGTTAGGTTGACAAATATCTAGATATTTTGTAGTATCGCATTATCGTATTTTAAAATGGAGGCGGAGATAGGAATGTCTATAATGTGGATCGTATTAGGTCGTGATCCGACCGAAAGCAAAGCTATAATGATCATCAATGGGATCAGTGGCGAGCATCAGGAACTAACCAAATCCAAAGCCATAGAGGATGTGCTGTTCAATTTGCAGGATGACCAGGATTTTACTGGCTGGCTTTTGACTGCGTTACCTTTTACGGAAGAGGACCAGACTGATATGGAATTGATTACGGAAATGGATCAATGTCTGCAGGAACTCAATGTTCCGTTAGAGGATAGACCTGAAGTAATTAAAATATTAGCCCAAGCTCTCAAAGACGCATTTGAGCTTGAAGAAAAACACGGCAACTGAACCGCACATATCCGCGGTTTTTATTTGGGCGAGTATCTAAGGAGCGCTACTGTTATTGCATCTGCATTAGCGCTCTCGACGATCGATATCATCATCGTCATCTTTTGGACGTGTTGGTTCGTTAATGACGTTCTTTAGCATCTGACGCAAGGAGTCGGTGTCGACTTTGGCTTGCGGCTTGTTTTGAGATGGCTGAGAAGATCGTTTGAATGGTTGTGGCTCGCGTTGTGCAAGAGAATGTAACGACATTGGCTGTGATGGCCTGGGCCTGTCATTTTCTGGTCGCGCATTGTCTGCTCTAGGAGGCATGGGCATGGTCTGTCGTTGAGGAGTATCCACTGGACGCCGAGGTGGTGCCGGCGGTAATGGTCGTGCAGGTCGATCAGATTGTGAACGCTCACCGTCGCGATTGTCACGCTCACGATACGGCCGAGTATCCTGATAATCCTGATCTGGATAGGGGGCTCGAGCGGGACGATTAGTGTAACTGCCTTGGCTCGACGTTGGTCGTCGTGGACGATCTGACGGGTAATCTCGGGATTCGCGTTGAGGTTTTCTGAAATCATCCTGCGGACTACCTCCTGGGGTACTACTAGCGAACATACCACTCCATTCGGCAATTTCCTGTTCGACTTGGGCGCGTGGTTTGGCGAACTGTTGTCGTGAATTTTCGATCACTTGAGCTTTGGTAACCGGAGAATCGTCTGTGTGTATCGGTGCCAAGGTACCGGCTGAAAAAGGACGGGACGACAGGCCATCGATCATCAGCTTGAGATAGATAGAGCGATTGGGCAAATTAACCAAATCTTCCATGACCAGATCCGGCGCATATTGTTTTTCGAGAAATTCTGCATCCGGTGCGCCGACGCGAAACGTAATCATAGTACCGACGTTGCCAAAGATGGCATCGCGTACCTTGGTGCTCGTATCGGTCACTAGTTGACCAATAAATTGATGAGAGATTACCAAACCGAGACGATATTTGCGGGCCTCCGACAGAACCGACGCGAATGAATCGGTGGCAAAATTCTGGAATTCGTCGACAAAAAGCAGGAAAGGTTTGCGGTCGGCAATGTTGGCAATCTTAACGCGCTCCATAGCGGTCAACTGGATCTTGGTAATGAGCATGGCGCCGATCAAGGCGGAGTTGTCTTCGCCGATGCGGCCCTTCGATACGTTAGCCAGAAGAATCTTGCTTTCATTCATCACGCGCTCAATATCCAGAGTGCTCTTCGGCTGTCCGACAATATTGCGAATCAAATGTGTCGACAAAAATTGACCGACTTTGTTTTGAATCGGCGCGATGGCCTCGGTGCGGAATTTATCCTGGTACTGTTCATATTCGGTAACCCAGTAGGCTTTGACGACCGGGTCCTGAATATTATCGACGATCTCGCGGCGAAATTGTTTATCCACCAATAATCGAGGAATACCAAGTAATGTCATATTCGGTGTGTCCAACAAAGCCAAGACAGCATTACTTAAAATATATTCCATTCTCGATGACCAGACATTGGCCCAGATTTTGGTAAAGATAGCCATGAGGCCGGACGATACGAGATGCTTGTACTCGGTACTCTTGACTTCGAGCACATTAAAACCAACCGGATATTCGGTATCGGCGGGATTGAAATAGATGACGTCTTTTTGGCGTTCAGGCGGAATGTGTTCTAATAGATCTTCGACGAATTCGCCGTGCGGATCAACGAGCGCCAAACCGCGCCCGGCTCGAATGTCCTGGATAGCCAGGTTCTTGAGTAGAGTCGATTTACCGGTACCTGTCTGGCCGATCACGTACATGTGTTGGAAGCGGTCTTCGTTGTCGCTCCGAATGCCGAAAACCTGTTCTTTGCCGCGAAAATTAGTCTTGCCAAAATAGACAATAGAATTATCTTTTGGGACATCCATGACGGTATTATACCATATATATCCAAAAAGAAACCACCTCAGGGTCCCGCTGAACTGGGGCCTTTAAATTTTGACTAATTTTAATATTTATGTTTAAATTAAGGGCAGTATTATTTGAAGGAGGGATTGATAATGCAATTCACAAAAACGATATCTCCGCAAGGACTTTCCGTGTGGCACAATGAAGATCATACAGTAGAAGTGATTTTTATGTTTGAGGACGGATTTATGGTACAGATCGTAGACAAGATAACAGGAATTCCAGTCACCGGTTTATTGTTCAAATCGAAGTCCGATCCGTATCTTAGATTTTTGAAAGATGTACATAAGAAAGCCCGAGAATATTTTCAAGACGATATCCATCGAGTTCGTGGCGAACGTCTTGTTATCCAAGCATCGTATCTTGTGATCGCAACCTGGGATAGTGGCGTTCACCTTTACCTGTATGATCCGTTGTTTAACATGTTGCCCACGATAGCCTTTGGTGTTGAACCTCAGCCAATAGACTATTCATATCTGCATGGCGATCAGCTCTTGGATATTATTGAGGCCGTCGAGCTCGTATATAGCGAGGAGGCTGTAACTCAGTCTGCAACGTAAACCAGTATCAAATTATGACTGGTTTTTTATTGTACGGACAGTTTCACCAGGCTCGACTTTTTCTCATTGAACTTTTGCCTATATGTGGTAGTATAACGATGAGAATACCGCCCTTAGCTCAGTTGGTAGAGCAGCTCCCTTTTAAGGAGATGGTCGTAGGTTCGAATCCTACAGGGCGGACAGCGAAGCTGTACGACCTGAGTAAGCCAATTTTTTGGCTTACGTTAGGATTCGAAGGGCGGAACGATGATATGATCACCAGATCATATCCGTGAGCCCGGTCTGAACCCAGCGTGAGCGACGGCGAACGCTGAGGTGAAGAAGAATCCTACAGGGCGGACAGCGAAGCTGTACGACCTGAGTAAGCCAATTTTTTGGCTTACGTTAGGATTCGAAGGGCGGAACGATGATATGATCACCAGATCATATCCGTGAGCCCGGTCTGAACCCAGCGTGAGCGACGGCGAACGCTGAGGTGAAGAAGAATCCTACAGGGCGGACAGCTAGATAATACACAACAGAACTGGAAGCTCCTTCAAGATAAAGAAGCGGCTTTGCTGGGTCTAACATAAGTTTTTGATTGAATAGCGTGGGGTTCGAACCCAATATCCATAGCCTTGCATTTATACTTCGAAGTATGCTATATTTACCCTGTGCTTGTGGGGCGTCAGCCCTATTCGGCTCATACTTAAGCCGAAGGCAGGCATAACAAAAAATCCGCATTTGGCGGATTTTTTGTTAGTCTTCGTCTGGGTTGCCTTTCATTCTTGAAAGTAACTTTATATCCCTATATTGGTTAGTGGTCCAATTTGGTATCACACTCCAGAAATGTTTTATTCCATTATCTCCAACTTGTCTGACAATAACCTTGATTTTAAAACCATCCATTATAGCTATTAAGCCCCAATATTTTACGACTTTGGACTCCCGGACCTTTTTCTTGAATTTCTTTACAGTAAATTCTTTTACACTTTCTTCATACTCTTGAAAGGTTGTTGTTCTAATAACCAAATCCTTTGCCTTCGGTAGAAGTTTCAACTTGGTAATCTGCCTTTCCCTGTCACGCTCGGTGCGGTCAGATTTGTAAATCAAATGATTAAATCCATCAGCACTGAAAAATACAAAATCGTTAAAGGCGGGGCATAAAACCTTGCCTATCTTTTTATAAAAGTTTTCTGAATCTTGTCTAATTTTTTCGTAATTCGATGTATCTTGCATGTTCGATTATCTTAGTAGTTTTAGTTTTTATATGCAACTTAAATTCACTCTGCCGAAACGGAAACATTGATTGAGCAGCTTATAAAAGATAAAATAAACCCATAATTATTCTGTTATATGTAACGTTTTTATTTCTGTAGTATCCGAATAAAAACACCGATCGAGGTCGGTGTTGGATAGGATTAGGAGCCTGCCAATGCTCTTTTAATATCTTGCAGGATAATATTAATTTCACTATCATCACACGTTAATTCTCTGAAATCGGGCGTATCGCCATATCTCTTGATGGCAGCCATAATCGTTCCATCGTTAAGACATTCTATATCGGCACATCCATGCTCTGATTGAAAAACAAGCCCTACGCCGCCTTCAACTGAAGCGATGATGCGCTGGGGTTGGATGATTGATAACGATTTTTCCAGGATATAACGCGCATGAGTTATAGCTTTTTCATGTGGCGGCTCTGCACCATAGCTATCCCAATCTGGCTTGAGATTTTCTATTTTCTTAATTTGCATCTCAAAATCAGACATGAATCTACCATCCTTTGTATTGAATTTTTGAAAACAGTTCGACTGCTTACATTAAACACCATTTTTTTTATAGTCAAATCTGGCGATTTCGTATCGAATTACGTCGGGGCGGACATCTAGATACTGCAAAGTTTTGATTGAAGAGACGTAGCAGCGCTCGATATGATATACTACTGCTATGGAAAAGGGGGAAATACTAAAACAACAAGTAGCAAATGAGTCTACTCCTTCCGACTCTCAAATGCCTAATCATCACATTGAGATGTTAGATAAATCAGACGAAAACACGTTTCAGCAAATATATGAGATCGAGAAGGAGGTGTCTACGGGAAATATGCTACTTAGTGAAGCTGATTTACGATCTGTGATGGAAAAGGCAGATACGATCACAATTGTCATACGAGATGAGGGAAATAGAGTATTAGGTTTCGTAGTTGGTTTACCAAATAGCGAAGTCTATGAAGAGCTACAAAGCGATGACCCAGATTTTAAATCAGATCCCAGATATCTTTATATTTACGATTTGGCTATTGGTCGTCAGAAGAGAAGTCTAGCGAATTTTCTTAACCTCATTAGAAAATTGATGCAAACAGCATCATCCAAAAATTTTAGTGGTCTCTCAATGCATACTAGGGTCAGCGAAGGATTAAGTGAAATTCTTCAAAAAAGATACGGTGCTAAAAAGGTCAGAACTATAGATAATTGGCAAAGTTACGGGGAGCCCTTCGATTATCTAGAGTTTCATTTTTGAAAGTCATAAAAATATAAACCATGTTCATACCGAAAATCATATTTCGTTACGCGTATCCGTTGGATCAAGATAGGCGGATGCTATTTAAGAATAAAAATTTGGGCGAATACCCGGAAAAGATTATCGAAGAATTTCAGAGCACAACTCGATTGCCTTGACAAGAAGCTATTAAAACTGTTATATACGCTGAATAGCTCGTTAAAAATTATAGAGGAGGCGATGTGAGATACAGAGATAATTTATATGGTGAGTGGGAACTGCCGGAATATTTGACAAAATTAGCAGCGACGCGGGAGATGGTGAGATTGCGCAATATTACCCAATCGGTCTTGCCTAATGATTTGACGCCATTTGGACCGATACCGAGTAGGTTTCACCATGGTTTGGGTGTGGCGCGATTGGCTGTCGAGGTATTAAAGAATAACCCGGAACTCTCGGATTACAATTTAATTTTGCCGATTGCTGCATTGTTGCATGATGCCGGCAATTCGCCGCTGTCGCATTTGGGCGAACACTTTCTAAAGGAGAGTACCGGCCATGATGGTGAATCATTTTTAGCCGTGATGCTCGATGGTTCCGAAACGGAAAAAATACTAAAAGAGTATGGTATTGATGTGAGCTATATCAGCCAATTTGTCTCCGGACTGAAAAAACCGCATTCCACTGTTTTGAACGGTTCGATGGATATTGATAATATCGACAATGTCGGACGACACAATATGGCGGCGCATCTTCATGCAGAGTCGTTTGATGCGTTACAGATTGCTTCGCATTTTAGGTATGATCAGCGCCATGAGCTGTGGTTTCTGTGCGATCAGGATACTGTCTGGACGGAATGTCAAAAATGGCAGAACGCACGCGCGACCGTGTATCATTTTATTTATAGCATTCCGAATCTCACAATAGCCATGATGGTTTATCGAGCGGTTGAAATTGCGTTTTGTGAAGGTGAGCTGAAAAAGGATTTTTTCTTTTTTAATGATCATGAAGCTATTGCATATCTGCACGCAACGTGCAACAAACGCACGCAGCATCTCATAGAAAAAGTAAGGCGCTGGCAATGGTATGATGAGATTGTCTCGCTAGCCACTCAAAAGCCATCGGAAGGCTTTAAGGATTTGGCTACGCATTGGCGAGGCAGACAGTTTGTTGCTGATTCGGTGTGCGCATACTTTGGTATAGAACTTGAGAACTTGTGCGCTTACGTTGGCAGAGGAAATGACAAAAGAAATATTACAGTTCCCTTTATCGCAGAGAGCGGCGCTGTTCGATATGACACCAGTGACAGTGAACCGCTGTATCGTTTAAAAATCTGGGTAGCGCCAAATATATCAGTAGATCGACAGACGATTCAGGACTTCGTTTCAAATTTGGTGCACTATCAGGTTGCTGAACATGCGCCATAGTCAATTGGACTAGTTGCTCCATTTCTCAGTACACATTAAAAAGCCCTTATGGGGGCTTTGTTTTTTGCTGGCATCAATCTAGCTAGGCTTTTTGAGGGGAAACATTGATGTCGAAGACACCGTCAGAGCTTACGTCGATCCCGTTTATCTTTGTAGTCCAGGGTTCCGGAGGGGCAGTTAAAAGATCCGCGACCGTCTGTAAAATTTCGATAACATGTTGATAGGTCGATTGTGCGTGGGCTTGCAATGGTATTATAATGAAAATATATTATGTTTAGTCCTCGTAAAAAATATACTATGCTCATGAACAAAAGAACTCTCGTTACGTTAGCGGTTTTCGTTGCAGTCATCGTTATTGTCTGGATCGGTATACAACATTTGCCGATTAGACCGACGGTCGAATCATTGAAAAGCAAAGCTGCCAACACTACCACCTTTCCCGATATAGCAGCTTTTGCGGCCAGTGGAACAGACAGCTCGTGTACCATTCCATCAGCATGCGAAGATTTCCGTGGCTATAGCTGTCGCCGTGGTGCTATTAGGATCATCGCCAGCTTGTGTTATGGACAGCAAGAGGGCACATGTGATGATGAGAAGAATGATCTTTTTGAGTGTAATAAGCAGGGCGGGGATTGCTCTGATGAGTTTGACGTCTACTCCGAATGTATGCAGGATTACAAAAGCAGCGAAGCCGGTCAACGCTGCTTAGCTAAAACCAAGAATCGTACCGCTGCCGAATATACACAAGCAAAAGCAAAATACAATTACGCCTCATGCAACAAAGCCATCTCTGATCTCGCCAAACAGCAACCGGCATACCAGCCTATCGATGGGAAAGCAGTACTGAAATGTATTGATGATACCTATGCTGATTCTCAAAAGGCCAGTAGTATCTGCGGTGATTGGTTCCGAAATTATGGTCGTCGAGATTGTCCCAATGCCATCGCCGCTTATTGTCAAAATCTCCTAGACAAAAATCCGCCGTCCTCAGCATGCAACTTCAAACGCGTTGAGAATGTTATTACGGGCTGCTCATGGGCAAGTTGTTTTAGTGAGCAATATGCCAAGGGCCGTGCTCAGGCTGGGGCTGTGACACCGCTCCAAGATCGCCAGATCCGCCTTGAAGCCTATCACCAATGTCTCGGTATTGATGTCTCGAATTTTCAAGCAACCTGTGATATGGTATGCACTACGGATTTCTAAGAACTTATTTAGTGGAGGGAAGATAATGTGTTTAAAGGAAAAGTACCATTCACCAAGCTGAATACACGATATTGACGTGATATCATTGCTGTGCTATGATGCATACCATGGTTTATACCAACCGCCAATTGTATCAAATTCCCTTGTCCTTAAAGGGCATAGTGATTGCAGGTCTATCTGACCAAGGCGTTTTTGATGTGGTTATATTCTAATCTCTCTCAAGAACACCTCGGCTAGGTAGATGAGGTGTTCTATACGTACTATCTCTCACCTCGTACCTTAACAACTCAACAAAAAGGAGGCCACGTGCAAAAGACAAATCGGCAGACTCTTGCCGTGTTCTGGCGTCACGCGATGCAATACCGGTTAATGGTATCAATAATTACCATCGGTATTTTTGTGGTTATTGTTTGCGATACGGTCAAGCCGTTGGTGTACAAGCAATTCTTTGACACCCTGTTCGGTACAAACGTTGACAAAGTCGATCAAGCAACGCACTACTTCTGGTACATCATTCTGCTGACGCTGATCAATCAACTGGTCTGGCGGGTTATCTGTCTGGCTAACAATTACTTCCAGCCGCGAGTGATGTCTGATCTGTTGAATACCTGTTTCGAATATGTGCAGGGACATTCATATACGTTCTTTACGAATCATTTCGTGGGCAGTCTAGTAACGCGAATTCGACGCTATCAAGGCGCATTTGAATCGATCGCCGATCAATTGTGCTGGAACCTGATCATAACAGGCTTGCGGATTGTGTTCATTTTCGCCGTTCTGTTCTACAAATTATGGATCCTAGGCATTATTATGCTGATTTGGACCATCATCTATCTTGTTTTTGCCTATGCCTATTGTACGTTCAAATTAAAGTACGATATCGCCAAGGCAGCACAGGAAACGAGAACGACGGGATATATCAGCGACGTTCTCACGAACAACCTGAATATCAAATTGTTCGTTACCGAAGCTATTGAGATCAAAATATTTCACAGCATAACCGAGAAATTATTCCAACTGCGAAAAAAGAGCTGGGATATTGGACAATACGCTGAGCTCTTCCAGAGCATCTCAATGGTAGTGCTCGAATTCCTGTTAATTAGAACGGGGATTCACTACTGGCAAAAAGGTTGGCTGACGATTGGTGACCTGGTGATGCTTACATCGTATGTACGTGATATGTCCCACCAGCTGTGGGATGTCGGCAGAAGTATTCGTACGATTTACGAGGCTTTGGCTGATGCTGAGGAGATGACCCAGATTCTCTATACGCCGTATGAGATCGTCGATGAACCGGATGCACAGGATCTGCAGGTCACTGAAGGGTGCATAGAATTCCAGAATGTATGTGTTCAATATGACGGCGAAACTGATGTGCTCAAAAATCTAAATCTTACCATACGACCCGGGGAGCATGTTGGTATTGTCGGTCCATCAGGCGGCGGTAAGTCCACTATCACGAACGTATTGACGGGTCTTGTAAAATTAAAAAATGGCCGCATTCTCATTGATGGTCAGGATATTAGTCTAGTGACCCAGGATAGTTTACGAAAAAATATATCGCTCGTTTCTCAAAACACGCAGCTATTTTATCGCAGCTTACGGGACAATATTGCGTATGGCTGTCCTGATGCTACTGATGAGGAGATTATTGCTGCTTCAAAAGCCGCGCAATGCCATGATTTCATTCAGGCCCTATCACACGGTTATGCGATGCTGGTAGGTGAACGCGGAATAAAATTATCAGGCGGCCAGCGACAGCGTATTGCTATTGCCCGCGCGATTCTGAAAAATGCGCGGATCTCGGTTCTCGACGAGGCTACCAGTAGTCTTGATTCAAAGGCAGAATATCTGATTCAAGATGTATTACAGGGTCTTATCGAAGGCAGGACTACGATATGCGTTGCACATCGTCTTTCGACTATCATGAACGCCCACCGCATTCTCGTGGTCAATGAGGGTCAGATCTGTGAAGAAGGCACTCATGAAGAACTTATTCAAATGCCAAATGGCATATATCAAAAGCTCTGGAACATTCAGGCCGGTGCATATGACGGTCTGTCGATAAAATTATAAGCTTTCCCACAAGGAAAGCTTTTTTAATACCCAACATAGCAATTTGTCTGTTGTGCTTTTTTAGGCTATTATGAAATTTATGAGAACGTACGTAAACGATACGCCAAAACATCCTGGCGGCAAGGTCGAACTCTACGGCTGGATACACAACCGTCGCGATCACGGTAAGCTGATTTTTATTGATGTGCGTGATCGCACCGGCCTCGTTCAGGTTGTTTTTGAGCCATCCAGCTCCGGCTATGCCAATGCCGAAAAGGTACGTTCAGAATGGGTTGTGAAGATCACTGGAATCGTCCAGGCACGTCCGGAGCGGATGATCAACAAAGACATCGAGACCGGTACCATCGAGATCCATGGCGATACTGTGGATATCATTTCAGAGGCGGCGACGCTGCCATTTGAGATTGACAAGGATACTCGTGCCATCAATGAGGAAACGCGTTTGAAATATCGCTATCTTGATTTGCGCAGTCAGCGCATGGCGCACAATATACGTTTGCGCGACAAGGTGACTCAGCTCGTACGAGATTATTTTCATCGTAATGATTTTATTGAGATCGAAACGCCGATTCTAACCAAGACATCACCCGAGGGAGCACGCGACTTTCTGGTACCTTCGCGCCTGCAACCGGGCAAATTCTACGCTTTGCCGCAATCACCCCAGCAATACAAGCAATTG
Organism: uncultured Candidatus Saccharibacteria bacterium; assembly: GCA_964534385.1. GTDB lineage: Bacteria > Patescibacteriota > Minisyncoccia > 2-02-FULL-40-12 > IGHO2-01-FULL-4-A > CAYUQA01. Next base: position 19,883 of record CAZHOA010000001.1, read on the forward strand.
TTAATGATTGCCGGTTTTGAACGGTATTTCCAGATTGCGCACTGTCTTCGCGATGAAGATTTGCGGGGCAATCGCCAGCTTGATCATACCCAGATCGACATGGAGATGTCGTTTGCGACTGAACAGGACGTTCGGGATATGATGGAAGGTTTGATGATTCACGTCGCTGAAGCATGCGGCAAGAAAATTTGGCAGAAACCGTTCCCGGTCTTTACTCACGAAGAAGCCATGCGACGATTCGGAGCCGATAAATTCGATCTCAGAGAGGACTCATCAGATCCTGATACGCTGGCGTTCGCGTGGGTGATTGATTTCCCTTTGTTTGAGATTGATGAGTGGGATGCGTCGCTGACCGGACAGAAGCGGCTGACGTTTGCCCACAATCCATTTTCAGCACCCAAAGCAGAGCATGTGGATAAGTTAATGCGCGGTGAGGATTTAGAAAACCTGCGCGCTCAGCAATATGATCTCGTATGCAACGGCGACGAGATGTTTTCCGGCGGTGTGCGTATTTCAGATCCAAAAGTCCAGAGGAAAGTGTTTGAGATCATGGGCCTCACCCCGGAACAAACCGAGGAACGCTTCGGTCACCTGATCGAAGCCTACACCTATGGCGCGCCGCCACATGCCGGTGCCGGTCAAGGTTTGGATCGTTTAGTGATGCTCTTGGCTCACGAACCCAATATTCGCGAAGTTATGGCGTTTCCTGTGACATCATCGGGCCAAACATCAGTCATGGACGCTCCCTCTCCAACATCACCGGCGCATCTCAAAGAGTTGCATCTCAAAGTTGTTGATTAATCTGAGTTGATTTCAGCTCATGTACGGATACAATAAATAGATAAGCAATGTCGAAAGTTTATTCACTAGTCGCATTTTTTTTGCTTGTTGTCGCCATCGGCTGTGGTCTTTTTTATTTTTACTATTATGTGTCGCCACAGCACGAGTTGAGTGCCAAATTACCTCAGTCTTTGACTCAAAGTGCCAATGCCGAGGCTTTTGTGTTACCGATTACCCAGCCCAACTATTTGCCGATACGCGATTTCAACGTAGCTGAACCGATCATCAATGCAAAAGCATCGGGATTGTATGATGTAGAAGCTGACAAATTTCTCTACACCGCGCAGGTCACCAGACATCTGCCCATCGCTTCTATTACAAAATTAATGACCAGTGTTGTGGTTCGCGAGCATTTTGATCTGAATAAAGTCATTACTATCACAAAAGACAGCGTCAATGTCGATGGTAATGGTGCTGATTTGAACGTACACGAACAATTAACCGGCCATGATCTATTGCGGATGATGCTCATTAAATCGTCCAATGATGCCGCATATGCTTTCGCCCATGCTGCCCAGGAACAATCCATCGATCTTGTCACGGCCATGAACGACAAGGCAAAAGAATTAGGCATGTACGATACCAAGTTTCTTGATCCTGCAGGACTTGACGACACGGCCTATTCTACGGTAGAAGATCTAGTACGTTTAACGCGATATATAGCCACGAAACATCATGATCTGTGGTCAATTATGACCACGCCGAGCGATGATATAATCGCTTTTGATGGTACATTCTCTCATCATATCGTCAACACTGATCAATTACTTGGCCAGATTCCCCATATTATCGGGGGCAAGACAGGCTTTACCAATCTGGCTATGGGTACGATGCTACTGGTAGTTTCTCAGGAGAACGACACGCTGATCAGCGTTGTTTTGGGAACGAAGGATCGTTTTGCGGAAACGAAACATCTAATTGACTGGGCTAAAACGGCATATCGCTGGGAATAATATATGGATCCAACATCTGCAAGTGTTATCACTACGACCCATCTTTTTACCATATTCAACGTGGTGCGTATTTTTGTTTTGGCAACTGCTTCTTTTTTTCTGACGCTCATATTGACACCATTATGGTACTACATATTAAAAAAATATCGTTGTGGCAAACAGCTGCGAGCCGAGGGCGCGCCTATCTTTAATAATCTTCACAAAAACAAAGAGGGGACGCCAACGATGGGCGGAGTGTTGATCTGGTTCAACGTCCTTCTGTTGACGGCTATATTTTGGTTTCTTCACAATCACTTCGACGGTTTCTGGTCGCGTGTTAATTTCTTATCACGTCCGCAGACGTGGCTACCCGTCGGTGCGCTCTTTGTAGCGGCCATTTTTGGTTTGCTAGATGATATCCTGGGTATTATGCGGATCGGACCAAAAGGCGGCGGCCTCATGATGCGCTATCGGGTAATCTTATACACCATTGTTGCGTTAGGCGGTGCCTGGTGGTTTTATTTCAAGTTAGGTTTTAATGAGATTAATATTCCCTTTTATGGCGATATTTCAATTGGCTGGCTCTACATTCCGTTTTTTATATTCATCCTGGTAGCGACATCATTCTCGGCCAATGAGACGGACGGCCTCGATGGCTTGGTCGGCGGCGTCTTCTTGATCATGTTCGGTGCGTATGCGGCCATAGCTTTTGTCCAAGGCAGGATGGATCTGGCCGTTTTTATCGCGGCTATTGTGGGCTCGCTGGCGGCATTCTTGTGGTACAACATATTCCCAGCCAAGTTTTTTATGGGCGATACCGGTTCGATGTCGCTTGGCGTGGTACTCGGGATTATCGCCATGTTGACGCAAACGCCGTTTCTTTTAATTCCTATCGGCGTTATTTTCATTATCGAATCCGGTTCGGTGATTATACAAATTACCTCAAAGAAGCTCCGCCATAAAAAGATATTCCTTTCTACACCGATACATCATCATTTTGAAGCCAAGGGCTGGCCAGAAACGCAAGTTACAATGCGCTTCTGGATGATTTCAGCTGTCGGCGCCATCGTCGGATTGATTATCTTTCTCGTTGATTCAAAAATTCCACCACTTCTACATTAGATTTTTAAAAAGTCAACTTCTAGGCTGAGGCTCAGAGACATATACTAGCACTATGCCAAAAACAGGTCATTGCGCCAGGGCGATCATTGTTTGTACCATAGTCTTGGTGTGCGTTGGACTGGTGATATTGTCATCGGCCGGCGTTATTGAGGGTCAAAAACGTTTTCACAGCGCGTATTATTACGTTTTTCATCAGATACTGTATGGGGTGTTGCCCGGTCTGCTGCTCTTCTATATTTTCTCGCGCATTCCATATCAGATCTGGAAAAAAGCGGCCTTGCCTATTTTGCTCATCGCAATCGCCGGTCTGGTATTAGTTTTCATGCCGTATCTTGGCGTCACGTTAAAGGGCGCACATCGCTGGATTCTGTTTTATGGTGTTCAAATACAACCGTCTGAATTCCTGAAGTTTGCGCTGATTGTTTATCTAGCCGCTTGGTTCGCATCCAAAGAGAAACTCATTGACAACATTTCGTATGCCGTTATTCCTCTGATTATAATTTTATCTTTTATTACACTATTGCTGTTACTGCAGCCGGATATAGGCACGCTGGGTATTATTATCTCGATAGTACTGTCTGTGTATTTTTTTGCGGGTGCCAAACTGTCGCATTTTGCCACTCTTGTTTTTGTATTTTTGGCACTGATGGTTCTCCTCGGTTTTCTGGCGCCGTATCGTTACGATCGCATCAAGGCATTTATTTCACCAAGTGAAGACAAACAGGGCGTGTCGTATCACATTAACCAAGCGCTGGTTGCCATAGGCTCGGGCGGCGTTTTCGGACTGGGTTTTGGGCAAAGCCAACAAAAAAAAGATTACCTCCCAGAACCGGTGGGCGATTCTATTTTTGCTATTTTTGTTGAAGAGATGGGATTCGTTGGTGCATGTTTTCTACTCGGCATCTTTATGAGCCTTTTAACATACATGACAATCGTCGCATTCAAAACGCCCGATATTTTCGGGCGTTTACTGATCCTCGGCAGTGCTATATGGATCTTTGGCCAGGTATTTATCAACATTGCAGCTATCACAGGTCTCATTCCGCTTACAGGTTTGCCATTGCCGTTCATCAGTTTTGGCAGCTCCTCACTCGTTACGATCTTGAGTGCCCTGGGTATATGTACCAATGTCGCTCGGAATGTATAGAGAAACTACAAAAATATTTCCGCCGGTTTAGGCTGTAAAAATACATCTAACAGGCATTAATTGACGGCCGGATGTGCAGAACGATGGATCAATTTACTGATACGAGACTTGAGGCGATCCGCCGTATTGTCTTTGATTGTGTTGGTCTTTGCGGCCTTATCGAGCGCCTTGAATACCTTTGGTAATAGCTCTTTGGCGCGGTCAAAGGACTGTATTGCAACAGAAGAGCGCAGCTCTTTGATCAGACTGCGGTACTTGTGTTTGCGCTTGATATTGAAGGCTTGTTTGCGCTTTGATTGGCGCAAGGCCTTTTGGGCTGAAGTTGTATTTGGCATAATAGGATAGTCTACTATATAAAATAATGTTAGGCAAGGCTGGGGATATGCAATAAAAAATCCTGGGGTTAAGAGCCAGGATTACTCTGCGCGTACCACAGAAGGGCTGTTAGAACCGAAGTCAAGGCCGAGCCAAAGGTAGCCCCAGCCCCAGCCCCAGCCGCCGCGGTTGAAATACAAGTAGCGAACGTAGAGGTTGCCGCCCGAGCGGTAGATTGTACCCCAGAAGAAGATGTACCTTGTATTGCCATTCTCATCTCGTTTCCAATATTCAGGTATTAATTCTTTATGAGCCAACAGATAGTCAAGAACATTGGCTGGCAGGACTGAGATATCCGCCAATTCTTCCTTAAGTCTATGCCCCTGGATATATCTGCCACTTCGTTGATTTTGTGACACAAAAAAGCGTACCTGTGTCGGGTCAAACGCCCATAATCCTCTGGCTCGACTTAGTATTTGGTCTTCGGGTCTGATGCTCCAGCCCTCGGGTATGAATGGCTTAGTATCGAGATCGATTACGTGATCAGTGGTGGTATCATTCTGCACGGGAACAATGACATGATTTATCGGTGGCTCTCTGTCACTGCCATATTGTAACAAAATCGTCTGCATTATATCTTTATCGATCCTGCCTGAGTGAATTAAATCGAAGAAGCGTTGTATCTGGGCAGTGGTTGGGGTTGGATCTTCAACCAACTGAGGATTGGCGACCATGAATCACCTCCGGATTTGTAAAATGAACTTGTCCTAGTTTAGCATCACCACGAAAGAAATGTCAATTAATCTTTGAGCGACCGGCGTAGGCGAACCCTTTTGAGAGACGTCGCTGTGCGACGCGGGTCAAAAGGGTTCGCGAAGCTTGGGTTGAGTTAGTGGAGGTTAGGTGCTGTGCCCAAGGTAATCTAAGTTTGATAAAATAATTGAAAACTGTATATAATTGGTGGATGCTGTATGGT
>CAZHOA010000002.1:0-21544 GCA_964534385.1 uncultured Candidatus Saccharibacteria bacterium
AGCAAACTCAACGGCAAAAACGCTCAATTTGTAACCAATTGGCGCTCCGAAATTCTCAATAGCATCGGCCAAGGCAACGATGTCTTCAGAACAGCACTGGCCAATGTCAAATTTTGTCCCTATTTCGATCAACAGCTCAAACAACAATTCGGCGCCGATAAGTATACCAAACCCAAAGAACAATGCGTCGACACCTGTGTCGCCCAAAAAGGCCAAGCCTCCGGTTGTAATCAATGCGTTGATAGTTGTTTTCAAAAAAATGACCCGGCAAGCTGCGGAAAGGGCACGGACACTCAGACTACTCTATGTCAAACACAAAAGTCACTCGATCGTGATAGCTGCGCCCGCAATTGCGCGCTGCAAGGTAGTCAGACGGGAAGTTGTGATGTTTCGGCATGTGTTAGTGATTCATTAAAAGATTGCGTCCAACAATTTGGCGACCAAGCAGCTAATACCCCGGCCTGTAAACCCGAAGCTCTGCAGGCTGCATGCCAAGATAAATGTTCCGGTAACAATCTGCCCGACAGTACCAAATCCATCATCCAAACACAGCAATGCACCGACAAATCATGCTACCAGTATTTCTGCTCGTATCGCTACAATGATCAGTGCCAAAATCAATGCACGACAACAATCGGCGAGAAAATATTAATTCCCGGCACCGCACCCTTCCAGGTTACCGCCGACTGCGGCCTCAGCGCTAACTTTAATCCGACAACCTACGCCCGAGATTTCGCCAAGGGCGGCGGCTGGAGCACCTGGGCAGCTCTGGCAACCGGCAACTCCCGAGGTCTGACAAATTACAATGAAGCTCTACTGGCAGCACTACAACAACAAGCGCAAGAGATTCTAACTCAGAAAGAGGTTAATAATAAAGAAACGCAGAGCGGTTTTCGGCCGGTCAAAGCTACAAAAACAGTATTCAGCAATACAGCGGCCCAGAGCACAGCCGCTGACAGTCAATGTCTTAATCAATGTCTTAATGGTAACGGCTATCCGAATCTATCGAAGTCATGCGAAGAAGAAAAAACAGGAGAATCCAAGCAATGTACCGAATGTATCAATGGACAGAAAACAGCCTGTGAACTCGAACCGCCGCTGTCAGTTTTGACTAATGAGAAAACATGCGACGATATTGCAAAACAAACATGCACTCAAGAAGGATCATGTGTTGGTCCTAGCATCGGCGGCTCCAACTGCACCGCCGCCGGCATTGTCAAAGGCGACTGTGAACGATCATGCCAACAACAGCTCAAAGCCTTCTGTGGTGTTAATGATCGCATTTGTAATATATTCCCGGAACTACAAAGCGACGTACTAACACCGGGCGTCCTGTTCGGTCAAAGCGCAGCCAATGCCATCGATTCCAAGCTTAAACGCTTCGGCCTTGGCGCTCAGGAGCTTACTGATATTATCGGCGCGCTCCTCGATGCCCTCACGACCAGCATTACCAATACGCTTACGGATTTCGGCGATAATAAGGGCAAAATTCCCGACAATATTGATTTTGATAAAGGCTTGAAAGAGTTCCAATACGACCCGAGCAAGCAGCAGGGAATCGGCATCTCACCAACACCTAGTCCGACGCCGACAACACCGACATTATCAAGTCAGTGCGATAGTGCTCAGGATAGTAGCTGCGGCAACACCGGACTGTTCTGCTCCGAAATTCCTGCACCTGTTGGCGCCACAGCCACCGGCTACTGTGCCCAATGCGATGCCAAGCACGCCTGTCCAGCCAATCAAATTTGTCAGAGTCCAGCTGAAAATGCTAATGGCACACCGCCACCACCGGGACCAACCAACCCGAATGGACCTGGTGTCTGTGTCACTCCAGGCGGTAATGAAGTCGGCGCCTACTGTCTCACCAGTGACCAATGCAAAGCCGGCCTCAAATGCGGTGCCAACAAAAAATGCAAAACGATTACCAATACCGGCGGCGGCAACGGCACGGGTGGAGTGTTACCGAGCCTGGGACTTGATTGTTCTAGTAATACTAACGTCTGCAAGACACCGCTTTTCTGCTCTCAAGATGATGATGTCTGTGTTGAATGTGATGAAGTGGGCAAATCCTGCAGTGATGCAAGCAAACTATGCGTTGAGGGCGTATGCACAGCTAAAGGCGGCAATCCGGCCAGTGGACCCTGTCGTTTCAACGACAATTGTCAAAACGGTTTTGTGTGCGGCCCAAACAAAACATGCGTGGCCGCCGCAACGACATCCCCAACGCCAACCGGCACAGCGTCGCCTTTGCCAACGCCGCATATTAGCATCTCCGGTTGCAGCAATGCTTCATGTCCAATCAAAGCTAGCTCAAATGTCACCATTACGGTTACTGACCCACCAGCCAGCAGTAATGGCTCCGTTATTATAGAAAGCAAAGAAAATCCGCCAAAACGATCGGCAGTGGTCACAAATTTCAGCACAAATAACACTTCACCGCAAGCACCGATCATGCTGGCGCCGTTCGTCACGACACAAAACGATATCGGCAATTGGTCAGCCACGCTCCATATCGCCACCGCATCCTATAGCCCAGTCCTTTTTACGGTAACACCTTAATGTGACTCATAGATATACAATCATAAAACGCATACTGATCATCGTCATAGTAGGTCTTTGTGCTTGGGGACCATATCTTGTCCACGCAGAACAAGGTCTTTGCCAAGAATGCAACACAACGGATAAATTGTGTGATTCTTCACTAGCCTGCGGCACAGCTGGTGTGTGTGTTATCAAAGAATCAGCCACAACAACACCGTCACCGGCAGGCAGCGCCGCAGACTCGACCGCAGGAACCAACGATGCGGCACCGGATCTCAAACCACCACCGGTCGATCAAACATTCAGCGCTTTCAGCAGTCCGGCCGGTATAAGTCAATTTTTTAATTCATTCCTGATAACGATACGCAAATTCGTGGCCTCGATGGTCCAGGTTTTTTTGGAGAAAATCTTGACCCCAATTCTCCTCCAGCACGTCCCCATTAACGAAGTACCGGCTGTTTTTCAGTCATGGCAGCTCTTGTTGAATTTCGTCAACATGTTCTTTATAGTTATCCTGATTGTCATGGCTTTTGGTACTATTTTCAGAACAAAATATTCATACGAACAGCTTCTTGTACCGCTCATCATTGTCGCCTTATTGATCAATTTCAGTTTTACCATCGGGGAAAATGTCGTGCGGTTCTCCGACAATGTCAGTATTATCTTCATCAACCAGATCAAAAGCGATTTAGTCAACGGTCAGCTAATGACAGGTCTCGACTTACCGGACTTTTTAATAGGTAACGGCAGTAAGACCATCGGCGGCCAGCAAATCCAAGGCGATGCAACTCAAAACGGCATTTTAACTGAAATTACGTTTATCGTTTTTGCTGTCATTGCGTTATTCGCTGTCACCATTGTCATTATTTTTGCCATTTTACGTATACCGGTATTATGGCTGATTTTGATTTTGGCGCCGTTAGCCTGGATCGGTTATATTATACCTGATTTCCGCAAGGAAACATGGACTCGCTGGTGGAACAATCTTATCGGCTGGTCGCTGTTCATACCGACCTATCTTTTTTTTCTTATGTTTGCTTTTGCTTTTATAAAAACCAAAGCAACACTGGCTCCAATCCTGGGCAATGGCGTCAGTGGTGCTTTCTTTAGTACGATTAATAACCTACTCTACTATGCGTTGACCATCATGTTCCTTGTCGGTGGCCTCACCGCCTCACGCAAGGTTAGCTTCAAAGGCGCTGAAGGTATCAAACAACTTGCCGGCGGTATTGAAGGCAATCTCAAAAAATTACCAGTATTTCGCTTTCCGTCAGAAACATTCGAAGGTGGCAAGCGTCTGGCCAAACGCATCGAGCAAGAAGGCATACCAGCCATTCCAGGCTTTACCGGTGAAAAGGGCCGTAAAGAACGCATTGAGCGCAAATTCGGCCGCACCGAAAAGTTTTTGGGATTCAAGCCGACCTACAACGGCCAAAAACAATTTACTCAAAAGGGTAATGACGCATACAGTGAGTTAAAAGACGATCTCAAATACGGCAGGTTACGACGTAATGATATTGCCGCCAAAGCTGAGGCAGCAAATCCAACAGACGCAAAGGGCTATGCCATGATAAAATTAGCCTATGACGAAGGATTACTCAATGATTCAATATTTGAAAATGCCATGACAAAACTAGCGAGTAATCCATATGCACTTGAAGAGCTTGCCAAGTCTGGAATTAGTGCAAAATTTAAAGATGTCAATAATTCAGCGCTCCTCGATTATGCGACCAATGATAGTCGACGATACAGTGGCAGTGAGCACACTGCGGCACGCAAAGAAATATTCAAATATCTTGGCTCTGATAGGAGACGGGGAGCTGATCTTAATTATGACCAGCTCACGCTCGGCGTCTCAATACTAGGCGGACCATCAAGCAAAGACGGCAAAGAGTTTTTGGACAATCTAGCTAAGGTGCGTCCAGATCTTGTTATCCAGTACAAACAAAATCATACTAAAAATGGGCAGGATATGGCTGCGGCACCAGCTGGCAGCACTGCCATTGATGATAGGCCGACCGTAGATCAATTCAAAGATTATCTCAAGGGTACAGGTACAATTTCAGATGTGCACATCAATGCCTGGAATATCGCTGATTTTCAAGAAGCGTTAGCACAAAAGATAGGCAATCTATCTTCGAGCAAAGCAATGCGCAATTTTTTGAATAATCTAGCCATAGATATATCCAACTCCGAATCGCCACGTTCCGCAGACAAAGAGAATATTATCAATGACAATGTTTTTCTAAATCGTATAAATACCGTAGCCCAAACGAGAGCAAGGAATCCATTACCGGCAACGTTTGATATTCGGATAGCACCATGATACCCATCAAAGACACCACGGAAGAGGATATTGATTCAGATATTACTGCTTATATACCTTTTAGTATAGATTTTTTTCGTGGCAAAAATCTTGATATGCCTACGTATCTCATTACAATATCGCGAATAGCACCGTCACTTCAGCATATTCTAAAAAGCGAGCAGACAAGTGTCTTGATCGACAATGATTTAGGTATGAAGTTTCAATTATCAGGTGAACAGAAAATAGCAATAGCACGCATTATCCGCGACATTATTATCGCAACCATGCCGCTAAGCGCATTAGTTGCTTCTTTAGAACAGAAACTAGGTATTGATACCACGACGGCACAAAAGATTGCGGAAGATATATTAACACATCTCTTTTCTCCTGAAGCATTAGCAGAACTTGAGAAAATTCACAGAACCAAGCCCCCCATAGAAAAGAGTGTCCCAGAGATATCTCTTCCAAAAACTAATACACAGCTCAATGACCAGAATCAGGGTATACTAAAGACGACAGCATCCGCAACACAGCCAGAAACAGAGAATCCGATCACACAAGGCAATACCATTAATCTACGCAATCCATAATGGCACAGTTTCAGGTACCACAATTTATCGATACGGAGAGTAGGATTGTCGGGCCTTTTACGCTGAAACAATTTATTTATCTTGGCATTGGCGGTGTTATTATCTTTATGCTGCAATATTTCGTGAGTTTAGGCACGCTCGTTATCGTCGCTGTTCCTATCGCCATTCTTTCAGCCGCGTTTGCCTTTCTTAAGATAGACACAATACCGTTGCCATATTATATCGTTATGGCTCTGTCCTACGCCTTAAATAGCAAGCGTTACATCTACCAAAAACCAAAAGATGAGTATTTGAACGAACTACTCCATCAAAATCAGCCGGAATCACCAAACACCAATGGCCAACCCAACCAATAATACATCAACAAAAGACTTCGTTGAGATTACCGATCTCCGCGAAACGGTCGCTATCCTCAAAGGCGGCTCTTTGCGCTCCATTATCGAGGTCAACGCGGTCAATTTTGATTTAAAGTCCCAAGATGAGCAAAACGCTCTTATTCAAGGTTTTCAGAATTTTATAAATTACGTTGATTTTCCACTACAAATTGTCATTAGCTCACGTAAACTAGATATCAAGCCGTATCTTGCCTCGCTCGAGACGTTAGGCAATACCGTGACCAATGAGCTTCTCAAGATTCAGCTGTATGAATATTCCCGGTTTATAAAAGGCCTGACTGATTTAGCCAATATCGTGGCCAAGAAATTCTATGTCGTCGTCCCATTCTATGCCGTTGAAGCAGCTTCAGTCACCAAAGGCGGATTTCTGGGAGCGATTAAAAGCATCGTCAGCCCTCGAAGATTCACGCAGTCCCTCAATGAACAGGAATTTCAGAATTACAAAAGCCAACTCGATCAACGCATATCGGTTATTATGGGTTCTCTGAGCAGCATGGGTCTCCAGCCGCGTATTCTTGAGAATGAAGAGCTCAAAAATTTATACTATACATACTACAATCCCGGCCAACATCTTACATAATACATATGCCAAATCCTCCAGCACAAAACCAGAATAAGCAGCAGATGATTGATGACTTTTTAGCGCCATCGGCTGTTAATGTCACAACCAATTATCTTCAAATTGGTGATCAATACATTCGTACATTGTTTGTCGCAACCTATCCCCGATATCTCAATACCAACTGGTTTGCGCCCATTATCAATATGGACCGAACATTCGATGGCTGTATTTTTATCCATCCTCAAGACACAGCCACTATTTTGAAACGCTTACGTGATCAACTGGGCAGATTACAAGCCCAAGTCATCGAGAATGAATCCAAAGGCAAAGTACGGGATCCGATACTGGAAACGGCCATCAACGATATCGAGGATTTACGCGATCGACTCCAGCAGGGAACTGATAAATTTTTTGAAGTTGGGGTTTATATAAGTTTTTATGGGTCTTCCGTCAAGGAACTTGATGAAACAGAGAACCAGATCAAGGGTATTTTGGATGCTCAGTTGATATACACCAAACAAGCGACATTTCGCATGAAAGAAGGTTTCTTATCAACAATGCCGATCAACGAAGATATCATTAGCGTCCACACATCACTCAATACCGAACCACTATCTTCAATATTTCCGTTTGTGTCGTATGATTTGACTTCAGACAAAGGCATTCTCTACGGTATAAACACCCAAAACAACTCTCTGGTTCTTTTCGATCGTTTTAGTCTAGAGAATGCTAATACCGTCATCTTTGGCAAATCCGGCGGCGGCAAAAGCTACACTGTCAAACTGGAGATCCTGCGCAGTCTTATGTTTGGTACGCAAATATTCGTCATTGATCCTGAAAATGAGTACAAATTTCTCGCTGACACAGTCGGGGGTACCAGTGTCAAAATATCGATTGCCTCAGGTGACCATATTAATCCTTTTGACTTACCAAAACCGTTACCCGATGAGACACCGGAAGACACGCTCCGTTCACACATTCTCAACCTCTCCGGTCTCATGAAACTCCTCCTTGGCAATCTCACACCAGAAGAAGAAGCCGTTATGGACGAAGCCTTAACACAAACATATGCCTTAAAAGATATTACCGTTACGTCTGATTTTCGCAATATCAATCCGCCACTCATGTCAGATCTTCAGCACGTACTCGAGGGCATGGTCGGCGCCCAATCACTCGTAACGCGACTCAAGAAATACTCAGAAGGCAGTTTTTCAGGTTTTCTAAATAACCCGACCAACATCAACCTGGACAATCAGCTGATTGTCTTCAGCATTAGAGACATGGAAGAAGAACTGCGTCCGGTTGCAATGTATTTGGTGTTGAATTTCATCTGGACTCAGATTCGTACCGAATTACGCCAACGCCTCATGATCGTCGATGAGGCATGGCTATTAATGCGCTATCCGGCCGGCGGCGCCTTCTTATTCAACATCGCCAAACGCGCCCGCAAATATTTTCTCGGCCTAACGACCATTTCTCAAGATATTCCTGACTTTATGAATTCCGAGTACGGCAAACCAATTATTACCAATTCGTCATTACAGATTCTTCTCAAACAATCACCGGCCTCAATTAATCTCGTTCAAGAGACATTCAATTTAACTGACGCTGAGAAGTACTATCTCCTTGAGGCCCAGGTCGGTCATGGCTTATTTTTTGCAGGACAAAACCATGTCTCCATCCGGATTGTTGCTTCATATGCCGAAGATCAGATTATCACGTCCGATCCACGCCAAATTTTAGAACTAGAAAAAGCCAAACAAGAGTTTAGCGCTCAAAAAGCTTAACTTACTATGGACGAACAAAACAACAACACACAGCGGGCGTTTCTTGAGTATGCCCGCGCTAAGCGCCGTCAAGAGATAGCAGCAGTATATGAGCAAGGTACTACACTAGCGACATACCAAAACCAGCAAAACAGAAACGAAGAGAACGCACGCGAACAAGAGAAAATCGGTCTATTATTTGTTACTATTTTACTCTTACTAGCACTCACTGCTGATATTGTAGATATTATCACCGCTGGCACCATAGGCTGGCTTATTGGGATTATCGTGGATGTTATAATGTTTATAATGGTAATTGGCCGGATATATACAACACAGAAGACGTTGCGGTTTTGGAATGATCGGACATTTCAACTCATATTCTACGGAAACGCTATAGAGTTTATCCCGGTTATCGGCTCACTTTTACCGGCACGTACAGCTGCCGTTATAGTGGCATTCGTCACATCGCGCAACAAAAAGCTGGCTACGCTGGTGAACGTTGCTCAGACATTACAAGGTCGATCTAAAACATTGGCCGCTAAAAAAAGCTAATCCCGTGAACAAGTTTATCATCACTCTCATTGTAATTCTCGGTGGCGTTTTGGTTTTCTTTGGAGGTTATATTACACATGACAGGATAGGTGAACTACAGAATACTCGCTCAGCGGCACTTATCGATCAGCCGCTGGATACTAATTCCCTCGTGCAGCGTTTTCAGGAATCAAAAACACAAAAACCAACCGGCATTTTTCTGGTGCACAATCAGCCTTTTCTATTTCCGACAACAACGGCACAAGAAGACCATATCATTGGCTATAGCCCTAGTGACACAGCCATAAAATCAATATCCATCAACAACCAAGAAGATATGACAACTTTAGCCTTGATCAAACCGGACGTCCAATCAATCACATGGGCCGCAAACGGCAAAAGATTTTTGGCACACTATGAAAAAGAAACTGTGTTTTATGATCTCAATGCAAATACATCAACGCACTATCCAGTATCAATCATCAACCCAGTCCTTGATAAAACCGGAGACAAAGTCGCGTATATCTATTTCAACTCAAAAGACAATGAAAGCTATATCGCCATTGCCGATAGCAAACTAAACAATTTCAAAACCATCCTGCCAACACGTGCGCAAAATTGGGAAATCACATGGCTCAGTGATACAGTGCTGTGTTTAAAAAATCAAAAATCATACAATAGAACGTCACTCTTTCTCTTGGATACAACTACGCAGGAACTACAAAATATCATCGACGATCAATTCATATCCAGTTTTCTATGGTCGCCTGATGGCATGCGCCTGGTTTATTCATATTATCCACCTAATACTCAAAATCTAACATTAGCGCTGTTTGATCGGACCCACATGACCGCGCACACTATGACATTATCCACGCACGCCAGCGCGTGCGGCTGGAGTATTGATTCTCAACATCTGGATTGCATCGTACATCAAGACGATCCGACAACAACCCAAAAAAAGCTCAGTGTATTGACGCTTGATACGACATATCCGACACAACCACCGGCTATAGTATACCAGGCGCCAGACCAAAACTCATTTCTTATTCAACACGTTTTTCTAAGCACGACTGAGCAGTATATTCTCTTTAATAACACATTCACAAACCAGCTCTACGGTCTTGCACTCAACTCAGCGTCCCACTGATTCTGTTTCATACGCATAACCGCCCGTAAATCAGCCATACTAAACCCTCGAAGACTAAACAAAATAGGGAAATAGACCAACGCCAACAGCGAAGCATATATAAAATGACTACGAAACGGAATAATACATACCGCCATAAGAACTGAGGCTAATATTGATTTCGATAATATACTCCACGGTAGTACAAACCTAACAGCGCGGTAAATAAAGATAAACATCAAAAGTGTCACGAAGACTTCCGTGATAACTGTATTCCATGCGGCCGCCATATAGGAGTAGCGAGGGATAAACATAAAATTCAGAATAATATTAATAAAAGCGCCACTGCCATAAATCCACATACCTTTCTTCTGAAGATTGAGCGCGATCAAACTATTGCCGCCTAAATTACCAAAAAAGATGGTAATAATCGCGAATGACAATATTTTTAAAACCTCAGCTGACTGCACAAAACGCACACCGCCAAGGAGTGTGATAATACTATGGGAGAATATAAAAATATAGGCACCTGCCGGAAATGCCATAATGGTAATAACATGAAAAGCATCGTGGAAAAATTTCAAAAATATATCCCGATGAGCAGCAAAGCGAGATAAAAACGGCATAATAAGACCGGCATACATTGCCGGAATAAAAATAACTGTCTCGAGAATTTTATAAGCAGCCGAATAGACGCCAACATCGTAGGGCGATTTCATCCAGGACAGCATTAATGTATCTAGTTTAAAATACAACAACACAAAAATAAGCGATGCAGCAATTGGTACAGCTAGCCTCACAATATGCCACCAGTATCGATAGTCGAACGCAAAACGAATCGTTATAAAACGCTGAGTAAACAGAAAAATCAGCAAGAAGTGTATAGCTTCGGAGATTAAGACTGCCTCGATAAAAAGTAGAATAGACGGGTGTGATCGTGAAATGATGAGTAGGAGCATCAGCTGTACCACACGACCGGCGATATCAGCCAAGGCTACATAATGAAGTCGAAGATAGCGCTGAAAAACGGCATTCATAATCTGGGATAATGACATTAATACTGACACTAAAGAAGCGATAATAATTCCCCAGAATAGAACACTCGGATAATAAAATATATATACGGCGCAATCAACAACACATAGTACAAGAATCGTTACGAAAAGTCGTAACGTTATAATGTTGCTTGTTATATAGCGCTCATCGGCCCCAGCCTTTGATATCTCCCTCAAAAGTATCGTATAGAGACCAAGGTCTGCCAATGATAATCCAACAAAAACATAGGCGAAAATCGTACTATAGACACCATAGCCAACCGGGCCCAACGTTCGAGTTAAGATCCCTATAACAAAAAGACCTATAAAACCAACAACAAAACGGGCGAGTGTTGCGACACCCAGGTTATATGAAATCGAACCCATATCAAAAGATAAAAAAGTTCTTTACTATAGCATCACAGAATATCAGGTTTAATCACCACTCTGCGATACGGCTCCTGACCAATGCTTTCGGTTTGGACATGTGTTTGGGCAGCAAGTTCCATGTGCACTAATCTGCGCTCATACGAGCTCATTGGATTGAGCGCTTCTGCCCTTTTGGTATGGAGAACACGTTGTGCTGTTTGACGTGCCACCGTGATAATATACGAGGCCTTTGATTTGCGATAATCATCCACATCAATAATAAAATTGCATTCTAGAGTAGGATGTTGGCGCATAAAAACCAATCGAGCCATATATTCTAGGGCATTCAGATTTTGACCATTCTTGCCAATGAGCAAGTTGCGCTGTTCGAGCGAATGGATATCAACAACAAAAAACGCCTCACCGTGAGACGGATGCGGACTCACAGAAACATCAGCGATGATATTGGCTTTTTGTAATAATGTTTGTACTATGTTAATGATTTTTTGTTGATTTTGTAGCTCCATAATAGCGTTTTTTAATATATAGTTGTTCAAGAATGGAATACAATGTCGTCACTACCCAGTATATCACAATACCAGTTGGCAGTTTCCAAGAAATGACTATAACCATTACCGGAAAAAAGTACAAGAGCTGCTTATTCATCGCAATAGCAGGATTATTATGCGCATTATTATCTTGAGATGCAATCGAAAGCTTGAGTTGCACCCACTGTAAAACACCCGCAGTAATAGCTAGTGGTGCGCTCCGATGCACTATATTAATAAATCCAAGTGTTATCTCATTAATAAACCCCGGATTATGCACAAACGAATAGAGGAGTTGTAAACTTTCCGGCTTGAAGGCGGCATTCAAGGCACGATAGAGGCCAAGTAACACCGGAATTTGAATGAGCAACGGCAAACATCCGGCTAAAGGATTGATATTATATTCTTTGTACAGCGCCATTGTAGCTTGACCCAAAGCTTGCTTGTCGTTTTTGTGTTTTTCCTGAAGGTCTTTTAGTTTCGGCTGCAGTTGACTGAGGGCATACTGAGATCGTGAGGCCTTGATAGAAAGTGGAGTAAATAATAATCGGATCGTCAACGTCAGAATAATGATCGCAATACCAAAGTCATGTCCGGGAACATGATTATAGATCACCACCAGAACATTAAATAAAGGCTGAAATAAAAATGTGGTAAAAAGGGAAGACATAATTAAGGTAGATCAACACCGCCAGCGCATAAAGGATTACATCGCAGTATCCGTAAAAAACCAAAATAAAAACCGCGTACTACTCCATAGCGCA
Source organism: uncultured Candidatus Saccharibacteria bacterium (assembly GCA_964534385.1). GTDB lineage: Bacteria > Patescibacteriota > Minisyncoccia > 2-02-FULL-40-12 > IGHO2-01-FULL-4-A > CAYUQA01. Next base: position 12,544 of record CAZHOA010000002.1, read on the forward strand.
CTATAGCATCTCGAGTATAAACAGAACAGGATGGATAGAAACGACACCCTATATAATTTCCAAAAATTAAAACAAGAATAGGCGACACAAAACGTCGGTAGATCGCAATAACGAAGAGTAAGAGCTTAGAAAAATAAAAGAGTAATTTTGACATAAACTTTAATATTATGAGAGTGTGTGCACGATAGAGATAAGCTCGGATTGTATTTTCAAGAAAGAATCAGGCGGCTGTTTGGTTATAACAATACCAAAATCGTTCTTAAAATTTCTACTCAGTAACGGCCGGATACTTTCAAGACAACGCCGCTTGAGATGATTCCGATCGACCGCGCTTTTGACAATACGCTTTGGAATCACAATCACAACACGAGGGTAGAGTCCTTTCTTGAGTGTATATTTAATAAAGAAAAAAGTGCCACGCACCGTTTTTCCTTTTTTATATAAACGTTCAAAATCAGTCTTTTTTGTGAAGCGATATTTTTTGAGAAGACTCATACTAAACACTCAATTTTTTCCTGCCCTTCCTCCTACGTCGCGCTAAAACCGTCCGGCCATTTTTGGTTTGTGAGCGTTTTAAGAAACCGTGGGTCTTTTTTCTCTTTTTCTTTTTAGGACGATAACGTGTTATTTTCATGGCTTTAAAATTATGGCGAGGATGTTGTTATATAACAGTCCCGCATTGTTAGTGGGTGGGGTCTTATAAAATAGTAACAAATATAATTGAAATAGTCAAAAAAACTATAGTTATACACATATTATCAACTTACATGCGCATTTCTTATATTACTAAGGTTGCCTATACTGATGGACATGGTTCGGAGATTTTACAGCGTCAACACAAAGTGTGTATACTCCAAATAACATCTATACATCACTCCATGGCGTTTATGGATACATGTATTTTTTCACCACATGACGAAAGAAGAGCTCTGGAAAGCAGTATTAAATGAAATGGAAATTTCGCTTTCCAAAGCCAACTTCACAACGTGGTTTAAAAACACGCTCATATTATCCAGCTCTCGTGAATCTATTCTGGTAAGTGTGCCAAATGGTTTTGTTAAAGAATGGCTTGAGAATAAATTCAACAAACATATCTTTAATATTATAGCAAAACATGAGCCCGAGGTCCGTGAAATCAAATACACCATCGGCGGTCTTCGCACCGGTATACAACCAATTAAAAAGAACTTTTCTCACTTTCTGCCAGAGAAAATAGCCGCCGAAGATACGAGTGACAATGACATTGACCGCAATACCAACCTCAACCGACGTTATACATTTGAAGCATTTGTCGTCGGTGCCAACAATGAGCTCGCCCATGCAGCGGCACTAGCAGTATCCAAAAATCCCGGCAGAACATACAATCCATTGTTTATTTACGGAGGTGTTGGACTTGGTAAGACGCATCTCATCCAAGCCATAGGCAACGCGACCCTGCGAACGATGAGCGAGAAAAAGATTGCCTATACATCATCAGAACGCTTAACAGCTGATATCATAGAATCGCTCAAAAATAATACAGTTGAAGAACTCAAGCAGCGGTATACCAAGCTCGACGTGCTGATTGTGGATGATATTCAATTTATTGCCGGCAAAGAACGCACTCAAGAAATATTTTTTACAACATTCAACGAACTTTACAGTAAAAATAAACAAATTATCTTGTCTTCAGATCGTCAGCCAAGCGCCATCCCGGCACTTGAAGGCAGACTGCGTTCGCGTTTTGAAGGTGGAATGATCGCCGATATCGGGATTCCCGACTATGAGACCCGCATAGCCATATTAAAATTTAAAACAAAAGAAAAAAACATTCAGATCGACGACGATTCCCTTGGTTATATTGCTTCTAATATTCAAAAAAATATTCGAGAACTGGAGGGTGCCCTCAATAGAATTATCGCCTTTAGCCAAATCTATAACAAAGTACCTGAGCTAAAAGAAGTCAAAAAATTACTCAGCGCCTATCTTAGTACGCCGTTTCGCAAAACAACTCATCAGAACATTTTAAAGGCAATTGCAGATTTTTACGGCGTCTCACTAAATGATCTTGTTAAACGAAGCCGCAAGAAAGAAGTCGTGCGACCACGACAAGTTGCCATGTTTTTATTGCGCGAGGAAACAAAACTATCATTCCCAGAAATTGGTGCTAAGCTCGGCGGGCGAGATCATTCAACCGTTATTCACGCCTACGAAAAGATAAAAAAAGAAGAAGATGGTAATGAAGGAACTAAACAAGAATTAATACTGATCAAAGAACGGATCTACCAGTCTTTCGAGAATGTGTAAGTGGATAAAGGTGGTGATAAGCCTGTGAATACCCCTGTGTATAGCATCTGAATAACTCGTTCATAACCACAACAGTAACCTTATCAACATTCTTATCCTAGAATTATACCGTACTTATCAACACGTCTTTATACTCAATCGCTTTGTATTATAAAGACATCTTGAGGATATCCACATAACAACTCCTATTATTATAAGTAATTATTTATATGAATATAGTAGTAAATACAGACAAGTTCTTAACAGCACTGCGAGCGGTAGAGCGAGTCATCTCCAAGCATGCTTCCCTACCGATACTGAATGCTATTCTTTTAAAAACTGAGGGGGATCAATTACGCATAGCCGCTACGAATCTCGATGTTGGTATGCAGTACTGGATTGGTGCTAAAGTAACCACGCATGGTGATATTGCGTTACCGGCCAAAATTTTATCCGATTTTGTGAGTAACGTTCCGGATGAGAAAATAACACTTACCGTAGAGAAAAATATACTCTCCATAAATTCCATATCGTACAAAACACAGCTGCTTGGCATGGAAACTCATGAGTTTCCTATTATCCCATCCGTCGGAACTACGACAGATGCGATAATTATCCCGCGCTCAAGCCTCAAGCTAGCGCTGAGCAGTGTTATTGATTCTGTAGCTTTATCTGATCTACGACCTGAATTGAGTGGTGTTTATCTTCGGATACAGAATAATAGTATTATTACTGCGGCCACTGATAGTTTTCGTTTATCAGAAAGGATTGTCCCATTTCAAGGCAGTATATCGCACGCCTGCATTATCCCGCGCATGACGGCGCTTGAGATGATACGTGTAGCTGAGATGCTCGAGGAAGACCCGGCTATTGCCATTGCCGATAATCAAATATTTTTATATAACAATCATTTTCAAATGGTATCGCGCCTGATTGATGGCAACTACCCTGATTACAAAAAAATAATTCCCGAACGTTCTATTACTACTGCGGTTATTCAGAAGGCGGATTTAGAGAAAAATATTCGCTTAGCCAGTATTTTCTCATCAAATATTTCTGATGTTTCCATTGCGGTCGATGCAACATCGATGCTGATTTCAGCGCATCATCAGGATCGCGGCGACATTAACGTAACCATACCGTGTGCGTTGGACAATGAACCATTTACCCTGTCGCTCAATTATCGCTATCTACTCGATGGTCTCAAACATCTAGATGATGGTAAAGTGTTCCTAGGGTATAGCGGCGATGGCGGTCCTTTGCTCGTGCGAGGCGAACATCATCCTCATTTTCTATATATCATAATGCCGTTACGATCGTGAATTATAATCTCTGAGCGGATGGCGTTTAAATTATGTTGAATTTACAAAACAAAATTGCGGGTCTTAAGAAAGATATTTTAGTAAAAGCTGATCAAGCAGCCGTTACGCGGGAAAAGTTAGCTTCTATTATAAACACGCTATGGGACGCGTCGTTCACTGAAAAGGAATGTATTCAGTCATTACATTCTAAAGATAAGCTTCTTATCATTACAACACGTCAAAAAGTATTTGCCCAAGAGTTATTCTTAAGGAAAGAATACATTCTTCAAGAACTGAAGAAATCAAACCTGCCGTATAATCAGATTATTGTGCGTTGAGCGCTTTTTGGCTTGACGAAGCTGGAGTATCTTGGGGTATAATGGGCGGATTGGTTTGTGTTATCCACTGGGCAACCGCTGATTCCCAATTATGATATTGTGGATCAAAAGAAGGATTGGATGGTTGATCGCCTTGAGGGTTCTCTCGATTTACATAATGCAAGATAGAATGAATGCCATCCGGACCATGGAAATCGCCGTTGAGGATATTTTTGCTGGTTAAGATCGGATCAGGTTTTGGAAATGCTTCGACAGGCAGGCTCTGGAGCGTCTTGTTCATAAACTCATGCCACATAGGTCCAGCAGCTGATAAACCGGCTCCCTCGCGCGTCATAGAGCTGTTATCGTTGTTTCCGGTCCATACACCGGCGACTAGACTGGGCGTATAACCGATAAGCCAACCATCGCGATTATCCTGCGTCGTGCCTGTTTTGGCGGCTACCGGGCGATCAGGGAAATAGAGCGCGCTGTTATAGCCAAATACCGGTCCGCGTGCGTTATTATCAGAAAGAATATCACTGATCAGGCGAGAAACTTGAGGATTAATGACCTTTTTTTCGTCTTTTTTGTACTCTTCGAGAACGGTGCCGTTGCTTGTAGTAACCTTTTGGATAAAAGCAGGAGTAACACGCACGCCGTCATTAGCAAAGACTCCATATGCGGAAACCATATCAACGAGCCTGACCTCAGCACCGCCTAGAACAAGAGAAAGGCCGTACTGTGAACTACTACCAAGATCGGTAATGCCCATCTTACGAGCGAAGCTAAGAGTCTGATTAATATCAGCTAGGTAAAGCATCTCGACAGATGGGATGTTTAATGAGCGGGACAATGCTTCGCGAGCTGTGACAGGACCGCTGTAGATAAGAGAATAATTTTGGGGATGATAGCATTTTTGGCCGCTCTGATCTTTGAATTGATTCCCTGAAGCATCGCATTGGGGATTAAATTCAGTTTTGACATCGAATAAAACGGTTGAATCGGTAAAGCCTTTTTCAAATGCATGAGCATATGCGAAGGGTTTGAATGAAGAACCGGGTTGTCGATGGGCCAGAGCGACGTTAAAATTACCGTCATGATCTGTATCAAAATAATCGCGCGAACCAACCATCGCAATAATGTAGCCGGTACGAGGATCGATGGCGACTAATGCAGCATTTGTTGCTTTGTATTTTTTGGCGTTAATGGCACCATACTTTACCACGGTATCTTCGGCAATTTTTTGAATGTTTGGGTTAAGAGTTGTTATGACCTTGAGACCGCCGTTTTCGACGATATCGGCGCCATATTTATTAATTAAATATTCCTTCACCATAATAACAAAATGCGGCGCAGTGATTTTCTCAAGACGCGGTTGGATGTGTATTTGTTCCTGGAGAGCAGCGTCATGCTGTTGCTGATTAATCATTCCGAGTTGTAACATGCGGCCGAGAATATAGTCTCTACGATTAAGAGCTTCTTTAAGGTGGGAACCGGTGGGTGAATAATATGTCGGTGCTTTTGGTAGACCAGATAATAGTGCGGCTTCGGCCAGTGTTAGATCTTGGGCGCGTTTGCCAAAGAATGTCTCACTGGCCGCTTCGATACCGTAGACGTTTGAACCATACGGAATTTGATTTAAGTACATCCAAAAAATCTGATCTTTTGTGAATTTACGCTCTATTTGAATGGATAGTACGGCTTCTTTAATTTTGCGGGATAATTTTTTATCATCATCAAGAATGGATTTTTTGACCAATTGCTGGGTGATAGTTGAACCGCCTTGGGCCGCGCGTAGGGTAGTGACATCCTTGTAGACGGCTCGTAGGATGCCTTTGATATCGATACCCTTGTGTTGGTAGAAATCGCTGTCCTCAGAGGCAAGCGTTGCTTTCTTGATGTTGTCCGGGATGTCTTCCCAGACTATAACAGTACGCTTCTCTTCCCCATGAACGTCGTACAATAATGTTGTGCCGGTGCTGTCATAAATCTTTGTCGATTCATTTACCCGTCGGGTATTTAATACGGATGGATCTGGAACTTGAGCGGCATAAAACAGTATCAGAACAAAAAAAGAGACGATGCCTACGAGACATATGAGAATACACAACAAAAATAGATTTTTGAGGCTTGATGTATGTTTTTTGGCCATAGTGGCAGAGGGATGATAACTACTGGATATCTTTCATATTATGCCACAAAGCCTACAATTTTACAATATTCATAATGAGTATGGGATGTAGTGCAGACTGAAGAATAAATATAAAAACTCCCATGCGGGAGTTTTTATATTTATTCTTCAGTCTCATCGTCATCATCCTCAAGATCATTTTTTTGATCCTCCTCCTCATCATCGTCCTCTTCCTCATACATATCTTCGTTTAAGAGGTATTTTATCATGCTGATTTCCATGAATTCGCCATCTTCTGATATGTTTTTTACCAGCCTATGGTTAGTCAAAAACACAAAAAAGATGCATAAATTAATATGTATCAGTACACTATAGTATTTGCACAACAAATTGCAAGTGCCAACGCATCAGCGACATCATCGGGTTTGGGATCTGTTGCTAGATGGAGAATAAGACGCACCATTGTTTGCACCTGTGATTTAGAAGCTCGACCATAACCGGAGACTGCCTGTTTTACTTGAAGCGGCGTGAATTCCTGTATAAACAGATTTTGTAATTTCGCGATTGTAATGATAGCGCCACGCATTTCGCTGACTTTCATGACAGTTTTTGCGTTTTTAAAAAAGAACAAACTCTCGATCGCTAATCGTTCCGGTTGATATGTATGTATGAGATCTGTAAAAAAAGCATTGAGAGGCGGGATACGCTCCTGGGTACTTATGTTGGGTTGTGTACGAAAAGCGCCATATGTAATAGCATGGTAGTCCTTTTTATCATAGTCAATAATACCGTACCCGATGAGTGATGTGCCGGGATCAATACCAAGAATACGCATAAAATATAATATCTAGTATGGGTTATTGAAGTATTGGCGTAAAGACTGGCTATTATACACAAGGTTGATGGAGAATTCTTGTCGGAAATGCCCTGAGTAATTCTTCTGCGGAGCTAAATGATTTGATATATTTCGCTGATAGTGTTCGCCATTCTTTATCTGTATCACAATAATAGTACTTTGCTTTCCAATGACTGCTCGTATAAAAGATGTGATGTGTATTATTAGTAGTCGAAGTTTGCTGCGGTGATGCATGGACGGGAGTTTTGTATGGTGAAGTTGTCTGCGTTGTAAGGGCTGTAGGGGTAAGACTTGGTGTTGTATTCGGCGCTTCCTGTAGTGTCGGCGGGTGAGCTGTTGGCGCTGGTTCTGTTAAATTTTGATACGACAAAGTTGCTACAGAATGCGATGATACTATGTGGGATGTAAGAGACGGGGCAGGTGCGGACTGTATCGCGGAAGGCGCAGCTATGGCAGCTAGATTCTTGTACACTCCCCTGCTTTTAAACACCGGATATGGTAATGAGGGCGACATGACCGAGGTACTCAATGGTATAGATATATTGGCTGTATTGGTGGTACCGGCTATGTAGTGATTGTCATTGATATGCGAAAGAGTTGCTGCTGTCACTACAAAAGAAAGCGCCGCGATAATAATGCGCGTCATTGTGGAAGGGTGTCTTCATGGATTTCCCTACCACCGATATGGGTACGCATAAAATCATCAAAGAGTTTTAATATGATATCTTTGACGCGTGTTGGATGTGGAACCTGTTGAAATTCAAACTCCGGTTCTGTGCCTGCTGTTTGAATCACCACATTACCGAAATCAAAGAACGTCTGCAGATAACCCATTGTTGTGACTTTGATATCCTGAATATTGGATAATCGCGTTTCAGCCACATCTCGGCGAAATAATCCATCTTGTTTTATATCGAGAATCCGATGATCGGTGACCATCCATACATCAAGTAAATAATCAGCAAACATATAAAATAATCCATAGACAAAAAATAAATAATAAATACTAATGAGAAACTTTAAGATAGTTGCCGTTACATCGGAGAATAATAAAAATCTTTTGAGAAAGATATAGCCTACAATAGGCAAGATGCCCAAAAATAGAAAGCGTAACAAAATACCGAGTAGTATGAGATAATGCCGGCGCAGTATGAGCATGACCTGTTCGTATGATTGTTGGTCGTCGAATATGGGCATATTTAGAATAGAAAAATGTTATTTTTCAGGTACGTACTAAGCGCAGCCTTGATAAAATCCCACTGTACTTGTGTATAAAACGAAATAAAAATCAAAAGGGCTATAATAGCACTGACAATACACAGTAACGCGACGAGCTTCGTGATAATGCCAATACCGAATCGTACCAGATGATACACAATGAAAAAGATGCCAAGCGCAAATATACCGACAATGCTAAAGAAAATAATACTGGCGATATTGTTGATGATGAAGTGTAAAAAATTGAGTAAAATCATAACATTTTCGTTTGATGGGTTTGGTCTGTATGATCGATATGTTGAAGGCCTAACTCAGTAATAATTCGTCCTCGGCTCGTACGGGCGATAAAACCCATGCGCATTAAGTAGGGCTCATATACGTCTTCGATCGTATCTTCTTCTTCGGCAATGGCAGCGGCTATGGATTTGACACCAACTGGTCCGCCATTGAAATTCTGTGATATTGTCGTTAATATTTTGCGATCTGTGGCTTCAAGTCCAAACGTATCAATACCCAGTAAAACCAATGCCTCAGTTGTAATATCCGGCGTAATCATATCTTGATTGCGAATTTGAGCATAATCACGTACGCGTTTGAGTAAGCGATTGGCGATACGCGGAGTCAGTCGCGATGATAGTGCGATGCGATGTAATGATTCAGACGTAATATCGATATTGAGCAGCTGTGCGGAACGTCGGATAATATTGGCGATTTCTTCAGTGGTGTAAAAATCAAGCTTGTACTGGGCGCCAAACCGTGAACGAAATGGATTGGATAGCATAGAAATACGCGTTGTGGCCGCGATCAGAGTAAAACGCGGTAGCGTCACCTGAAGTGTTTTTGCCGAGACACCCTTGCCTATAATAATATCTAGATTGTAATTCTCCATTGCCGGATATAGTGTTTCTTCGAC
>CAZHOA010000003.1:0-17583 GCA_964534385.1 uncultured Candidatus Saccharibacteria bacterium
ACGATTCTTATAAAAACCTCGTCATTTTCTAGCATGATGTACAATATGATGAGAAGGGGCATGAGGTCATTCTCGCAATAATCGATTCTTCATTGAGCATATTTGTCGCACCACATATGCCATCGAATCGTGATAAGCTCTTTGAGCATGCCCACCATGCCACGCAATGTAACATGACTCTCCGCGTCGTTCATCCAAGTGATCGGAATCTCATGAATCGCAATGTGATGGGTGCGAGCAATGACCAGCAGCTCCACATCGAATGCCCAGCGATGAATAGTTTGGCGCGAAAAAATAATCTCAGCAGCTGTACGCGAAAAAACTTTGAAACCAGTTTGGGAATCAGTCACGCCAACCGGCACGACTATTTTTACAATAGCACGAAAAATACCACCAAGAAAATCGCGATACCATGGTTGATGAATAGCAATTGTGGCGCCCTTCATACGACGCGAAGCGATGACAATACTATCCTCACGAATCAACGGCAAGGCTTTGTCGAGTTCCTCGATTCGCGTTGAATTATCGGCATCCATAAAAAGCCGGACATCCCCTGTCGCCGCCCGCATACCACAATGCACTGCGTATCCCTTACCTCGATTGATTGTATTATTAATCAAAATCAAATGTGGTATCTCGTTCATGAGCTGCCTGACTCTGTTCACTGTTAAATCACGGGAACCATCATTCACAATAATGATCTCGTAGGTATATCCCTGACGCGCCAAAAAATCGTGCACCGACCGCACCGTTTTCACAACCCGCCGCTCTTCGTTATAGGCGGGAATAATAATCGATAGATAAACCATATTTTTCACGTCCGATATACTATCAGTATTTACCCTATCACGAGAACGGCAATAAAAAAATGCCCTCGACAGGCATGATAGACTTAGCAAGAACAAATTAGACTTCTATTTTCCTTGGCAGTCTGGACAGCTTCTCATTAAGAGAATCGATGAACTGCAGAAAACGGATACACTGTTCATTAGTTAGTTTATCTTCTTTGGCATCTTGAATACACTCACCAAGATTCGCCTCAAGATCAAATAATATTCTGTTAAAAAAATTAATTTCATCCGCAAGTGACAACACTGTCGACAGGCTAGGTGCGAATGGAAACAGTTCTCGGCCCAATCGACCTTCGAGTCTTATGAAATCCTCAATACTCAAAGAACCTTCTGGCGCACGCTGCATGGCGACAGTTTCTTTCGCATAGAGAGTAATATTCTTGCGGAACCTGTCCAGCCTAGCACCATCGATATCTTTAATGTCATTCTTTGCTGTCTTCTCTTTTTCTGGCATACATCCCTCCATCCTGAATTTCTTACAGCATAATATCATTCGTATACATTTTTGTCAAAAATAACTCCTAATCGAGTAGTTACATTATAAATTAAGAAACATGGAGCACATATTTCTTAAGACCGCTCTTTTCGGTGACTTCTTGGAAACCGGCTTTAATACAGGCTTCTTTCCATAATTCCGTCAGCTCATCTATTTCATCTTGAAAAGCAGGATTTTGCTGTCGGGAAAATTCCAAACTGATTTTGACGATACCGATGATCACTTCAATGGTATCGAGCTCCGGAAGAAATATTGCCAACACCCAGCGAGAATCTTTAAAACGCCCGGTATTTTCGGGATGGTTCACGCCGAGCAATATTTGATTCTCCTTATCACCTTGTACCGTACAGGAAATCGTGTAACCACGGTTCTCGATTATACCAATAACCCCGCCAAAAACTTTTTGAATTGCTTCAAAGCCTTTTCCGGTAATTCTAATCTCCATTATGCAACGCTCCCTTTTTAAAATATCACAATCAAACTGTGCGTTATCACACTAAATAATGACTATTTTGTCAATATTCGCGGGCCGTCGGCGGTGATGGCAACGGTGTGTTCGAAGTGAGCGGAAAGAGAATGGTCTCTGGTTGTATAGGTAAAACCGTCACGGGCGAGAGCAACATGGTATTGCCCGGCCGTCGTAATCGGTTCAATGGCAATGACCATACCTTCGATCAATCGCGGTCCCGTTCCGGATTTGCCGACATTCGGCACATGCGGCTCTTCGTGAAGACGTTTGCCAATGCCATGACCGACCAAATCCCGGACAACACCAAAACCGGCTGCTTCCACAACACTCTGAACAGCAGCGCCAATATCACCAACTGTATTACCGATATGAGCCTGCTTGATCCCGGCGTAAAGCGACTCGCGTGTGATCTCGATCAGTTTATGTGCAATCGGATACTGCGCGCGCCACAACTCATCTGATATATCGCCGCGTACCGGTACCGTAACTGCGCTGTCTAAATTCCACCCCTTGTGTATGAGGCCGAAATCAAGGCCGACAATATCACCCTGCTTTAAAATCCGCTCCGACGGCACACCGTGCACAACCTGATCATTGACTGAGATACAAATGGCCGCTGGAAAACCGCCATAGCCAAGAAAGGCCGGTTTGACATTGTGAGATAAAAGAAGCTCGCGAGCGAGCTTATCGATATCGGCAGTGGTCGTTCCGGCTTGAACAGACGGTATGAGCTGATCAATAATCTGTTTCAATATCTGACCACCTTCGAACATCTCCTGAATCTGTTCCGGTGTTTTTGTGTTCATGTCTATAACGGATGTCCTGCGAGATGCTGCAAAATCTCCTGATGAATGTCAGCAATGCTCTGCTCGGCATTAATATCGACAATCTCGTAACCCTTTTCTTTGAACAATGCAATAACCGGTGCCGTATCACGAAGATAAACATCGTAGCGCTTGGCTACAATCTCAGGATCTTCATCAAGCGAACGCCGCACGAACTTGGAACCGTCGTATTTACATATTTCGACACCTTGATACCCGGGCAAATCAGGTAACGGGTGACTGTGAGCCTCGCACATTTTCCGTCCGACATTACGGCGTTTCGATTCCTCTCTGCTCACCTGCAAAAAGAAAATATGCACGTTGCTTTTTCCAAAAAGTTCTTCCATCACAGGAATCTCAGCCTCAGCCTCGACAAGTGTACGAAATGAACCACTAAATACTAAACTAATATCTGGATTCTGGGTAACTAGTTTTCTCACCTCTTGAACGACCACTTTGGCTACCCAGGCAAACGGCGCCAACTCACCATGACTAATCAACCCCTCGATCTCAACACGTTCTGGATCAGTTGGTTGTAGCAAGGACAAATATTGTTTTAATGTTGCCGAGGTTTGAAAATTAAAAAAACCAAACTTGCGCGCCAATTTAAAAGCCTGAGTATCCTTGCCGCTTCCCGGTGGACCGATAAATATGACGACTTTTCTGTAATCCATGAGGATTATATTAACCCAACAATTCTAATACTCGTACATTGACAGCTGAGCGTCAAGTGACTTCATAACTTCAAGCACAACACTGACCACGATGAGAATGGAAGTACCACCCACGGTAAACGCAGTAATACCCGTGAAGCCGCGAACGACTTGCGGTAAAATCGCAATCAAACCGAGGAATACAGCACCTACCAATGTCACGCGATTCAACAGATGTAGTAAAAATTGCGCCGTGGGCTGACCCGGACGGATACCAGGAACATAGCCACCCTGCTTTTGAATATTCTCAGAAATTGACTTCGGATCGAATGTAACAGCAGTGTAGAAATAGGTAAAGACAACAACGAGAATAAAGTATAGCAAAGAATAGATAACTTGATTTTGTAACCAGCGAGTAATATGCTGCGCAATCGTAGCAATAGCCGAAATATGCGAACCGGTAAAGAAGTTGGCAATCATTGTCGGGAACAGCAACAAAGAGAGGGCAAAGATAATCGGCATAACACCAGCATTATTCACGCGCATTGGTAAATAAGTGGAAACGCCACCGAACACACGCGAACCGCGAACGCGACGAGCGTAGTTGATGGGGATATTACGCTGTGCTTCGGTCAAATACACCACGCCGGCGATAACAATCAGAGCAATGAGCACAAAAGCAACATAGGTAAAGATCTGTCCGCTGGTATAGGTAAACAGAGCCTGGCGGATTTCGTGAGGCAAGCGGGCAACAATACCGGCGAAAATCAGCAACGACACGCCATTGCCAATATCTTTTTCGGATATTAACTCACCGAGCCACATCAAAAATACAGAGCCGGCGGCAATGACAATCAGCGACGTGATCCAATTCAATATATCAAGATGACCAATGATGCCTTGGCGGGACAACAGGATAATAAAGGCATAACCCTGCAGCATCGCGAAGGGAACGGTCAACATGCGCGAATATTGATTGAAGCGTTGGCGACCGGCTTCACCGTCGTACTTGTACATCTGCTCTAACGACGGGAAGATCATAGTCAATAGCTGCATAATAATGGAGCCTGAAATATATGGCCCCAAACCGAGCATAACGATGGAGAAACTGTCCAAGCCGCCGCCGGTAAACGTACTGATCAATCCAAACAGTTGATTGTTCGCAAAGAAATCCTTGAGTCGTACCGCATCAACACCAGGGATCGGGATAATAGCGGCAAGACGAAACACCGCCAGTAACCCCAGCACAAATAGAAGCTTATTACGAAAATCTTTAATTGAGAAAATTTTGAGAAATCGATTCATGGAGCATTAGGCGATACTGCCACCGGTATTGGTCAATTGTTGTTGAACGCTGGCTGAAACTTTCACACCGCTGAATATGAGTTTTTTCGTTAGTGAACCCTGGCCGAGAATCTTTACATCGTCGCGCTTGTTTCTGATCAGGCCTTTTTTGTACAATGTCTTAATTGACACTGTTTCACCGTCGACGAAATGCTTGTTTATGAGACCCGTATTAAGCACGGTTGGTTTGTCTTTTTTAAGCCTGAAGGTACGATGTTTAACTTCGGTTTTTTTGCTGGCGCCGCGCTGCTTTGGAAACAATTTCCAGATTGGATTGTCACCGCCACGAAAACCAGGACGGATCCGCGCACCGGCACGGGCTTTTTGTCCTTTCATACCATGGCCGGAATAGGTGCCACGCTTGCCACCCCGACCAATGCGTTTTCTGCGTTGACGAGATGCTGATGGTTGTAATGTATGGAGCTGCATAATAAAAATATTATTTCTTTAAATCGGATAGTGCGCCGATCGTAGCTCGAGCAATATTAATCTTGTTGGTGGTACGACTCAACAGCTTGCCCACGATATTATCAATACCGGCCAGCTTGGCAATGACGCGAACCGGACCGCCGGCCTTTACGCCTCGGCCAAGTCGAGAAGGTTTGAGCATAACAAGTGCACTGTTATATTTGAATGTAATCTCGTGAGGAATGGTGTGATTGACGATGGCAACCGTAATCATGTGTTTCTTAGCTTGGTTCGTCGCTTTCTGCATCGATTGCGCTACATCGGAACCTTGAGCAACACCTATGCCCACACGGCCTTTATTGTCGCCGAGTGCTAACGTCGTTCGGAAACTAAAACGCTTACCGCCACGGGTAACACGAGTCACGCGAGCAATATCAAGAACTTTCGAGTCAAATTCGGATTTTTCCCGCGGCGCACGAGAGCGCGGCCCAGAACGATATGATTGACGGCGATCGTTCGGATTATGTTGTTTTTGGGGTGTTTCTGGCATAATGTAAAATTAAAATATGAGATTGCCGCTGCGTAGACCTTCGGCCAAAGCCCTTACCCTGCCGTGATAGGCGTACCCGCCGCGATCGAAGACAACTTTGGCGATCCCTTGCTTCGTTGCCAATTCAGCCAACTGTACGCCAAGCTTATTGGCTCGCTGTGTCTTGGTAGCTTTTGCATCCTGCTTGTCCTTGGATATGACGGCATCCGACATACTCACGAGTGTTCTACCTGCTGCATCATCAATAAACTGCACGACCATATATCTATTGCTGCGAAATACAGACACGCGGGGAACCGAAGCCGTGCCTGTTATCTTGGCACGAACCCTGGCATGTCGTCGTTCTCTATTGTGCGTACGAATATACTTCATAGTAAATAAATGCCTTATCCTGCGGTAGCGGCTTTCTTGCCAGCTTTGCGCCGTATGACCTCACCAGCGTAACGTATACCGGAACCCTTGTATGGTTCCGGTGGGCGCAACGTACGAATCTGCGCCGCGACCTGGCCGATCAACGCCTTATCGATACCGGAAACGGCAATGCTATTTTTCTCTGCTTTGAATGTGATACCCTCCGGTGCTTTGATAAATATAGGATGACTGAAACCGAGCTGTAATTCAATACCGTCGTTTTTCACCTGGGCTTTATAACCAACGCCCGTGAACTCAAGATTCTTCTGAAAACCGTCAACCACGCCTTTTATCATATTGGCGATCAACGCGCGCGTCAAACCCCATAATGCAGCCTGGCCGTTTAAGCCATTCGGCTGTACCACGATAAAGCCATCTTCCACGAATACCTTGAGTGAGGACGGGAAAACATGTTTTAGTTCTCCCTTTGGACCTTTCGTGGTAATCAGAAAACGACCATCATCAACAGTGACTTCAACACCAGCAGGAATTTGAATTTTTTGTTTTCCGATTCGACTCATAGTAGATTAATTACCAAACTTCGCACACAAGCTCACCACCGACACCAGCTTTACGGGCAGCATCTCCAGTCATAATTCCCTGCGATGTGGAAACAATCGAGATACCAAAGCCATTTTTGACCGGATACAGGGCGTCTTTGCCGGCATACATACGACGAGATGGCTTGGAGTGAAGAACGACATCATGAATGGCGCCCTTACCATCTGTGTATGCTAAACCAAGTTCCAAATAGGGAAGTTCTGTTTTGTGCTGTTTCTTCTTTTTCTTTTCAACGGTAGCCAAATAGCCCTTGTCTTTCAAAAGCATTGCAATAGCATACTTGAGCTTTGAAAACGGAACAACGGTCCGTTCATGTCCGACCATTTGAGCATTCTTGATTTGTACGAGCATATTTGCAATTGGACTCATAAAAAAATAATTACCAACTTGATTTTTGTACTCCAGGCAACAAACCATCACTAGCCAATTCACGAAAATGAATACGACATAAACCGAACTTCCTCATGTAACCGTGCTTGCGGCCGCACATAAAACAACGGCGAACAATACGTGATGAAAATTTAGGCTTCTTTGCTGAACGGGCGATGGTTGATGTTTTGGCCATAAATATAAAAACTAGGCAGCTAAAGGAAATCCGAGGGATTGCAACAAAGCACGGCCTTCGGCTGCTGACTGTGCGGTCGTAGTCACGGTAATCTGAAAACCGAATATGTCACGCAACGACTCATATGCAACTTCGGGGAAAATGATATGTTCTTTAAGACCGATATTTAAATTGCCATTCTTATCAAACGAAGCAGCATTAAGACCATGAAAATCACGAGATCGGGGCAAAGCAATCGATATTAATCTATCAATGAAATCATACATTCGCGATCCGCGCAAGGTAATCGCCATGCCTATGACTGAACCTTGTCGAAGCTTAAAGCCGGATATTGATTGTTTGGCCTTGCGCATCGAGGGTTTCTGACCGGTAATCTTCATTAAATCCTTCTCAATGCGTTCAATCGTTTTGGTGTCCTTTTCACGGGCAGCGCGTCCGATACCGATATTGATAACGACTTTCTGAATCTTCGGTACCGACATTGTGTTTGCGTAATGAAATTGAGACTGCAAGGCAGGAATAACATCGTCTTTATATTTTTGTTCCAATCGGTTTTTCATAAAATAAAGCAAATTAGAGTGAGGCCTGGCAGCGTTTGCAGGAACGAATTTTCTTGTCGCCCGATAGCACATGCCCAAAACGCGATGGTTTGTTGCATGACGGGCACACCAACTGCACATTCGAACTATCAACCGCACGTTCCTTCGTAATAATCTGGCCTTTCTGACCTTGCTGGCGCGGACGCTGATGTTTCTTAATAGTATTTAAACCCTGGACCACAACTTTGCCGGCCTGAGGTAAGACACGAATAACCGTACCGGTTTTACCCCGGTCCTTACCTTGCAACATTATTACTTTGTCATTTTGTCGTAAAAACATCATAAATAGAGAATCATTAAACTATCTCCTCCGCCAAACTAACAATCGTATCATAACCGCGCTCTTTAATCTCACGAGGAATCGGTCCGAAAATACGTCCACCTTTTAAACCCTTGCCATCAATCAACACGACTGCATTTTCATCGAAACGTATGTAGCTGCCGTCTTTGCGTCGGAAATTATTGCGCTGACGCACCACAACTCCCTTGACAACTTCTTTCTTTTTGACCGGTTTGCGCGGCTCGGCCTCTTTGACTGAGACGACAACAACATCTCCTAGCTGAGCATACCGGCGTTTTGAACCGCCAAGCACCTTAATCACACCAACTTTCTTGGCACCGCTGTTATCGGCAACATTAACTATTGAACGTAATTGAATCATGGTAGGATAACTGACCAACGCTTTTGTTTTGATATTGGTCGCGTTTCTTTTATTAAAACGGCATCGCCGGTATGGAATACGCCCGTTTCATCATGGGCTTTAAAGCGTCGGGTGACTTTGTAATATTTTTTGTACTTTGGGTGCATAATTAAACGATTGACCGCCACAACAACAGTTTTCATCATTTTATCTGAGACAACAACACCTTTGAGTATTCTTGGTTTTTTGACTGATGTATTCATATGCTATTTATGCCGATAACGAAGGCTTTTTATTATAATGAATTTTGTGAATCGCTGTCAATATGCGGGCTATATTTTTCCTCGCCTTACCGATCAGGCTAACATTCTTTACTGATTGGTTGGCCATATCAAACCTCAGCTTACCCAGCATATGCTGTTCTTCTTTTAACATTATCTCAAGCTCAGTTATATCTTTGTTTGTAATATCTTGGTATTTCATACTCATTATTTCTTGATAAAACGTGTCTTGATTGGTAGTTTATGGCCGGCTACACGAAATGCTGCACGAGCCTGATCTTCGGATATGCCATCGATCTCAAATAAAACACGGCCAGCCTGGACGGGCGCTACAAAATGAGACAACGATCCAATACCGCCACCCATACCAACCTCGGCACCTTTTTGCGTGCGAGGTTTGTCGGGAAATATACGAATCCACACCTTACCGCCACGTTTTACGAACGGTGCAATAGCGCGACGGGCTGATTCGATTTGATTGGCCTTGAGCCAATCCGTCTCCATCGCCTTCAAACCAAAACTGCCGAAACTCAAATAGTACCCTCGCGAAGCGACAGGCTGAACGCTACCATGATGTACTTTGCGATGTTTTATACGTTTTGGTTGTAACATAATAGAAAATATTCAGATGCAGTATTAAAATTTTAACCCCTTGAAAATCCAGACTTTGATGCCAACTGTGCCGAAGGTCGTGTGAGCTGTCGCTCGCGCATAATCAATATCGGCACGCAGCGTCTGTAATGGCAAGTTGCCGTGCTCAAGATGTTCCGTACGTGCAATGTCATTGCCGTCGAGACGACCGGCAATGGTCACTTTGGCGCCTTTGACTGCTTTATTGGCAGTAATCTTTGCGAGGGCCTGCTTCAAAACACGACGATACGGCAAACGTTTCTCGATTTGCTCAGCCAACGACTCGGCCATAATAGTCGCTGACGATTCTGGATTCTTGATTTCCTGAACATCGATACGCACTGATGTCTTGCGATACGGCATGATCATCTTTTGGATGGACGATCGAACCTCTTCGATACCGGTACCGCCGCGACCGATAATCAAGCCCGGTCTTGAAGTATAGACGATACATGAGAGGTTGTTGGGACTGCGTTCAATCTCAACACGATCAACGCTCATATTCTTCAGTCGCTTTGTTAAAAACGCTCTAACACGCACATCTTCCTTTAAAAATTCTTTGTATTGTTTATCGCTAAACCAGCGGGACTTCCAGTCCTTATTGATAACAATGCGCATTGAAATTGGTGAAATTTTCTGTCCCATAATGTGATATTATCCTGTTTTCCTTCGAAATAATCTGCCACGCAAGCCGCCGGTTTTTGATGTTTTCTGTTGTGACCCGGTCGATGGTGATTGAGATGGTTTGTTGCGCTTCGCGTTTGAGGCTTCACTGCTAGGGCGAGACTCCTGCTGCATCGCCTGTGCCGAATCATCCACTTGCTGATGTTTTAAACCAGGTCGTCTCTCCTCCAACACAACAGTAACATGACTTGTCTTTTTTTCAATTGGTGAAGCTGATCCAAAACCCTTGGGACGAAAACGCTTGAGCTTTGGGCCTTCGTTAACCATGATATTTTTTATAAAAAGATTGGAGCGAAGCAGGGAAAAATTATGCTCTGCATTTGCTAACGCAGAATCAAGCAACTTGCGCAGCGGAAGCGCTGACTTCTTTGGAATATAATACAGCTGAGCCTGCGCGGCGGTGGCGTCCAAACCTTTCAACATAAAAGCCAACTGCCTGACTTTGCGTGGTGCGATTCTAATATTGTTGAGGTGAGCTGAAATATGCATATAAAAATATTATTTCTTCTTCACGTCGGCAGTTTCGACTTTCGCAGCTTTGGCGGTTTCTATTTCTTTTTGTTTGGCGGCAACCTCAATGGCTTTCTGCATTTTACCGCCATGACGGACAAATTTGCGGGTTGAAGAAAATTCGCCAAGCTTGTGTCCAACCATGTCTTCAGTAACAAAAATAGGAATGTGAATCTTGCCATTATGCACTCCAAAAGTAAACCCGATCATCTCCGGCGAGATAGCAGATGCACGCGCCCAGGTCTTGATGACGGTCTTGTCGCCAACACGTAATCGACCCACTTTTTTGAGTAATTTCGGGTCGACATATATACCTTTTTTGATACTGCGTGACATAATGACTGTTGATTAGATTACCTTAAAACCTACATCAGCGCAACTATTTCTTGCGGCGACGAACGATAAAGATACTCGACACTTTTTTCTTGTTCCTGGTTTTGACACCAAGCGCGTGCTTGCCCCAGGGTGTTTTGGGAAAACGCAAACCGATTGGTTGACGTCCCTCGCCACCGCCATGCGGATGATCCACAGGATTCATAGCGCTACCACGCACAGCTGGACGAATGCCCATATGGCGCGAACGTCCGGCTTTGCCCAACACAATCGAACTGTGTTCAATATTCGACAAACGCCCAATGGACGCCATGGCATTACCACTGAAACGACGGACTTCTGAAGACGGTAAAACAACCTGCACCGAGTCGCCCTCGTGTGCCAGTACGGTAGCGAACGAACCGGCGGATTTTACCAATTGGCCACCCTGACGCGGATGCAACTCCACATTGTGCACTTCGGTACCCTGAGGAATATTTTTTAAAAGCATTCTATTGCCCGGCTCAAGTAAAGCCTTATCAGCCACAACAACATTATCGCCTGGCTTCATGCCATCTGGTGCTAAAATATATGCTTTTTCACCATCGCGATAATGGAGCCGGGCAATCCGGACGGTGCGATTCGGGTCATATTCTAAAGCAAACACGGTAGCCGGAACATTGAATTTCATTTGCTTGAAATCAACCATTCGATAACTTCTCTTCACACCGCCGCCTTTGTGACGTGTTGTAATCCGGCCCTGATTATTACGTCCGACTGAACGCTGAAAACCAACCGTCAATTGCTTCAACGGCTCTATACGCGACAAATTCGAAAAGTCATAACCGATCATTTGTCGTCGTCCAGGTGTTGTTGGTTTGTATTTTTTTGGCATGGTCAAATAATTAACGGACTACAGTATCAATGGTATCGCCCTGCTTGAGAGTCACGATTGCTTTTTTAAAACCGGATTTTTGGCCTACAAATTTACCGACACGGCGCTCCTTCGCAGGAAGGCGTATTGTCGCTATATGCACGACGCTGACATTATAGGTATCCTCTATGGCCTTTCTGATCTGGATCTTATTCGCTGTCCCGACCACCTTAAATACATACTTATTGTAAGAGGCCAGAAGAGAACCCTTCTCCGTCACATGCGGTCGACGAATTGCCTGATAGAGCGAAGAAGCACTACCCGAGGTATTTTTTTCTTCGTTAGATACAACAGCAGGAGCGCCATCCTGTTTGATCTTTTTTTCTTCTTTTGATTTTTTATTAAAAAATGCCATGGTAATTATTTTACATACTGTAGGTCTTTTGAATGACTGGAACTGCATCTTTCAACACAAAAACATACGACGCGCCTAATAAGTCCTTGATATTGAGATTATGGGCCGATGTCATGGTAACATAGTCGAGATTATTGGTAGCTCGCTGAAGATCAGCATCGCGATCCGCTGTGATCAGCAAGATGCTTTTGCGTGACGATTTCGGCACGACGCCAGACAGGATGGGCACTAACGTCTGGAATGTTTGAGATGCAAGCTTTGTCTTGGGCATTTCCATGCGTAAGCCATCAAGAAATAATATCTCTTTGTCTTTTAATTTCCCGGATAACACCATGAACAATGCCTTGCGTTTCATTTTGACATTAATCTTCTGTGCGAAATTACGATCTTTGGTCGGACCAAACGTAACACCGCCGCCTTTCCATATCGGAGAACGAATAGAAGCATGGCGAGCACGACCGGTGCCCTTTTGTTTCCAAGGTTTCTTACCGCCGCCGCGTACCTGAGCGCGATCTTTGGTATGCGCGATAACACGTCGGGCGTTGGCACGTTGCGCTAGCAAAACTTGATGAACCAGATCTGGGTTTAAGCCAACCTTAAAAATCGCCTCCGGAATATCGAGTGAACCTACACTGGTACCTGATTGATTGTATAATTCAGCTTGCATATAATACTAAATTAAATTGTTACAATCTCGACAATACTATCACGTCTGCCCGGAACTGCACCTTTGATGGCTAGTATATTGTGCTCCGGATCAATAGCCATAATCGTAAGACCGCGTATTGAAAATCTTTGGTTACCCATATGTCCGGCCATCCGTGTGCCCTTCAAGGTATGCTGTGGAAATCGCTGTCCGATTGAACCGACGTGACGCAACACATGATGATGACCATGACTCGCTGGCATGCCAGCGAAGCCGTGTCTTTTCACAGCACCCTGGAAACCTCGTCCTTTTGATATTGCGCTAACGCGTACCTTGTCACCAACATTAAATGAAGACACATCCAACGTATCACCGCGTTGCAACGTCTGCTCGGTAGAGGGAAACTCTTTCAGCGTTTTAAACATAGCTAGACCTTTCAAATGTCCGGCATGCGGTTTGTTTGGTTTACGTTCCAACCCATAACCAACCTGAACAGCCTGATATGAATCAGTCTGTTGATCTCTGACCTGTGTCACGACTACAGGACCAGCGGCCACGATAGTCACCGGTACCGCTGTACCATCTTCGCGAAACATTCTGGTCATGCCAATTTTTTTGCCTAGTATGAAAGCCATAAATCTGGATTAGTAATGGATTATGCAAAAAAGAAAACCGAGCCCATCGGTCATACCAACGAACTTTCAAATATGTTACCAAGACCACTATATATCAAACACATATCGAAGTAACACATGCAGTACCCTTTTCAGCAAAAGAGGACCGCATCTATTACATCTTGATTTCGATGTCGACACCAGCAGGTAGGTTGAGATTCATTAGTGCATCTATGATCTTTGGATTGGGTGTACCAATGTCAATCAAGCGCTTGTGCACCCTCATTTCAAACTGTTCACGGGAATTCTTGTCGATGAACGCAGAACGGTTCACTGTGTATTTGTGAATAGCCGTCGGCAATGGTACCGGTCCAATCGCATGACCACCGTTGCGTTCGATAGTATCGACAATCTGGCGCGCCGATTTATCTATGATCTTATTGTCGTATGCTTTTAATTTGATGCGGATGCGTTGATTGGTGTCTTTTTTTTCTTTTTTAGTGGCCATAATGTAATAAAGAACGTTCGCGGAACGAAGCCCTTGGCCGTACGGCCAAGGGCTTCGTTTGAACTTAGGCGATTATCTTGGTAACTACTCCCGCACCAACGGTTTTGCCGCCCTCACGAATGGCAAAACGCTGCTTTTCTTCCATGGCAATTGGCACAATGAGCTTTACTTTGAAAGTGATTGTATCACCCGGCATAACCATCTCAGTTCCTTCCGGCAATGTTACTTCTCCGGTAACATCAGTCGTGCGGAAGTAAAACTGCGGTTTGTAGCCTTTGAAAAATGGAGTATGGCGACCGCCCTCTTCTTTGGACAATATATATACTTCGCCCTCAAACTCGGTATGCGGCGTTATACTGCCTGGCTTCGATAATACCTGACCACGAGAGATATCTTCTTTCTTTAAACCGCGCAGCAAGACGCCCGCATTATCACCAGCCATACCTTCGTCCAGTTGCTTATTGAACATTTCAATACCGGTGACAACGGTTTTGGCGCTTGGTTTCAAACCGACGATTTCAATTTCTTCTCCGACTTTCACTTTACCGCGCTCAATACGGCCGGTCACAACTGTACCGCGGCCCTCAATAGAGAACACGTCTTCGATAGGCATTAAGAAAGGTTTGTCAGTTTCACGAATAGGATCTGGAATATATGAGTCGAGAGTGTCAGCTAATTCTTTGATTGGTTTAACTGCCGGGTCATCCTTTGACTTTGCTTCCAATGCCTTGAGGCCGGAACCACGAATAATCGGCGTAGTGTCGCCTGGATACTGATGCTTATTTAACAACTCACGGATCTCTGCTTCAACCAAATCCACAAGTTCAGGATCATCAACCTGATCGATCTTATTAAGAAACACAATAATAGCAGGAACACCAACCTGACGGGCAAGCAAAATGTGCTCACGAGTCTGCGGCATTGGACCTTCAGCGGCAGACACAACCAAAACAGCGCCGTCCATTTGAGCAGCACCGGTGATCATGTTTTTGATATAGTCAGCATGACCCGGAGCATCAACATGAGCATAGTGACGCTTCGGCGTCTGGTACTCGGAATGGTGCAAGGCAATGGTAATACCTCGAGCTCGCTCTTCTGGTGCGTTATCAATCTGATCAACTGCTTCTGCGCGCGCCTCGTAACCTTCGTCCTTTAAAAGATTCAAAACATGCAAAATAGCCGCGGTTAGCGTTGTCTTGCCATGGTCGACATGACCGATAGTGCCCACATTGACGTGTGGCTTTGATCGTTCAAATTTTCCTGCCATCGTAATAAATAGTTGCTTACCGCACAAGTGCTACCGCTGACGGGATGCCCTTCAAGGTGCTGTAGTCAGAAGGCTAGTAATGCAAAGACGTGTTTAATATTTTATAGTATAAAGGGATTATAAACAAAAGGCGTTCAGAAGTCAACAATCTTCATATAATCAACAGATTTACCCAAAAAGCACTAATATACTAGAGATAACACTGCCCATAAACCCTCAGTAAATAAAGCATCTTGCGAGACAAAAATCAAACTGATATCATCATTATTCACAGCTCATTGATTTTATAGAGTGTACGAATCAAAGTATACCTCGACGTATGGCTCGACAAAACGCAAAACGAAAGGAACCGAAAGTGAACACCCTCGTACAAGCAACATACATCTGGCTGGATGGCCAAAAGCCAACCGCTGAATTGCGATCAAAAGTCAGAATCCTCAAACAAGATGATGCAGAAAATCTCCAAACATTGCCTGAATGGGGTTTTGACGGAAGTAGTACTGAACAGGCCAAAGGCTATAACAGCGATTGCGGTTTACATCCAATCGCTCTGTTCAAAAATCCGTTAGGAAACGAACGAGATATTCTGGTACTGTGTGAAGTCGTTAATCCCGATGGCACATTCCATGAGAGTAACACCCGCCATCATTTGGTAGAGACGCATCTACAGCACCAACAGGACGAATGGCTGTTTGGTATTGAACAAGAATATACTTTGTTTGATCATAGAACGGGCCGTCCGTTGGGCTGGCAGCGCAAGGTCAATCCACCGCCTCAAGGCCGCTATTATTGTGGTGTCGGCGCCGATCGGGTTAGTAACATGGACGAGATTATTCAATTACATACCAATGCCTGTTTATCAGCTGGCATAGCTCTCTATGGCACGAACACCGAGGTCATGCTCGGGCAGGCTGAGTTTCAGATAGGTACCTTACCAGCACCAGACATCGCTGATCATCTGATTGTGGCACGGTGGTTACTTCATCAGATAGCGGGCGCACTGAATTGTGTCGTACGACTTGATCCCAAACCCAAGAAAGGCGATTGGAACGGCGCCGGAGCACATACCAACTTCTCTACACAGGCAATGCGAGAACCAAACGGCTTGATGAGTCAACAGCACATTGATACCGTTTTAGTCCCTATATGCAACAGACTGGGTAATTTCCATGCTGAGCATATTGCTGTTTATGGTGCGGGCAATAATATGCGACTGACCGGCGATCATGAAACATGCAGAATTGATCAGTTTCGTGCTGGCTTAAGTGATCGGGGCGCTTCGATCAGAATACCGCGACCCCATGCCGGTGCCACACCAAAGTATCTTGAAGATCGGCGACCAGCAGCCAATATAGATCCGTACAAAGTATGTACGGATCTCATTGCTACGGTGAGCGGCAATGGTTTTAATCCGGCCGACTATAATTGGAAACCAGAAACGATCATTCAACGACCCAAAGACAGCACTCAGCACAGTCAAGCACACGGTTAGGCTGCGATATCCATAAACCTAAAAGGCGAACTATCGCCTTTTTTTATTGACTGAAAACAATACACGAACGAGCCATCTATTCTCAGTGACTCACAAAATCAAAGAAGGATTGCAAAAATTGTCCAAGAAAACCAGACAAGGTCGGTTGAGGCTTAGATTGAGGGGGGGGCGGAGGAGCTGACTGACCAGCGCTTGGTCCTGACGGCGCCGATGATCCGGCGCTCAGCGGTTGACCCCCGCCCCCGCCAGCCGGAGGTTGCGCGAACGATCCGCCACCTGGACCCGATGATCCTGAAGGACCAGATGGTTGGGTATTTGGAGGTTGGAATTGCTGCATTGGTTCATGACCTGATTGTCCAGTGCCCACCCCACCCATGCCTCCCGATGGCGGCATAAATTGTTGACCTGGTTGCTGAAAATTACCCTGTTGAAAATTGCCAGGCGGCTGTTGTTGAAAACCCTGACCACTATTATCCGGACCGCGGCCAAAATCTTGTTGGAAATTTTTGAAAAATTGCGGTTGACGCTGAGCATCATCACCCTGTCTCAATGGTGGCTGCCCCGGAAACTGTTGAACCTGATTATTGTTGG
Organism: uncultured Candidatus Saccharibacteria bacterium; assembly: GCA_964534385.1. GTDB lineage: Bacteria > Patescibacteriota > Minisyncoccia > 2-02-FULL-40-12 > IGHO2-01-FULL-4-A > CAYUQA01. The sequence continues at coordinate 17,197 of CAZHOA010000003.1, forward strand.
TAGCGGGAGATTGCTGCTGTCCCGGAAATTGCGATGGAAATTGAGGAAACTGCTCAGACTGTGATTTCTGATTTTGAGAATTATCGCGAGGAGTCTGAGGCATAAAAGGCTGCTGACGTTGCTCTGGTGCCTTGAATTGCTGATTTTGACCCCCAGGAAAGCGACCGCGATTGTCAAAGGTACGCTCGAAAGCCCTATCTTGATTTTGTTTAAAAATATTTTGATACTGCTCGAGTTTCTGTTGACCTTCTGTCTGATTAACAATACCTAGCTTGGAACCGGCATCGAAACACTTAGCCGCATTGGCCGGATCGGAACAGACGCTCCGACATTCTTCCGGATTGGAACATGAAATGTTGACCTGCTGTAATTGTTGCTGCAGAGCGC
>CAZHOA010000003.1:17683-20962 GCA_964534385.1 uncultured Candidatus Saccharibacteria bacterium
TCTTCCGGATTGGAACATGAAATGTTGACCTGCTGTAATTGTTGCTGCAGAGCGCTACCTTGCTCTGCGAAAGATTCCTGACGACGCACATTTTCCTGAAATGAATTGATTATTTTTTGAGCTTCTGGTGATTGTTGAGCTAGATTTTGCAACTGCGGCAGTGCTCTTTTGAACGCCGCAAGACACTGGCCACTGACAGCGGGATTGTTTTGACTATCACGGCAGTTCGTAATATCAGAGCCGAGGGATTGTTGAAGGACACCTTGAATCTGTTGACCAGCATTGAACTGTTGCTTTTCTTTTTCGGGCAAAAGGTCTTTACATGCTTCGGGATCGCTAAGACAAGAGTCAAACGACTGTCCCTCTTGACCATGCCCAACAACACCCTCTAAAACATGCAAGCTGCGATCAACAGCCTCACGCGTCACTAAACCGTTATTGACGCCAAAATCACCACACGCCTTAGCGATGTCAACATTGTTATCAGAAAAAGCCTTGTCGCAGGTCGAACGAATATTATCCTGTCCGATAAAATGACTACCATCGGGCGTTGTGAGAATAAGCTTGTCGTCCGTTACGCTCTGTGCCTTTGCCTGGACATCACGATAAGCACTGCGTAAACGCTGAACCCCCTGTGGACCAAAATACTGTTCAGCAATCTTCGAGCAGACAGGAGGAATGCTGGCAATACCTTGCCCCTGTCGATCGGAACTGGGCTGTAAACAAAACTGACCGCAGCCTTCTATAGTACCGTCACCACACTGTATAGTCTTTTGGGCCAATGCATCCCGAAGCTGCGCGACCTTATCAATGTCACCTTTGTGTTGCTGGACAGCATCGGGCGTCAATGACAGCGACTGAGCGACATCTCGATGCGCAACAGATAGATTTTTGCTAATATCATCGGCAACCTGGACTAGACACTCGGAGGTCGTGCATTGTTTTAACTTGGCAATCGTAGAACCTTTTAGCTGCTCGAGAACGGCATTGACTTTCTTGGTCTCATCTGGAGTATACAGTTGGTATTTTTTACCGACATCGGTACAAATATCAAGGTATTTCTCCTGATCACACACGCTATGCGCCTGAGCTGGCGTGGTGACCGTTTGTCCGGTTCTCTGAGCTAATTCCTCTATCGCTTGTTGTACACTGCCGGACGGACCAGAATCCTGAGCATACGCAAAAGAAAAAACACTGAAAGAAAACAATATCACTACTATGTGCGACAAAGATCTAGACTGCATAGTTAAAAGGGATTGAGTACTTTTTTGGCATCAGCGAATGGATTTGATTTTACGGAATCAAGCGGATTAGCCTGCTGAAACGGATTTATCGACTTGGCCGCTTGTTCTGCCGCCTTGTGAGCTGCAGCAGCTTGCGTGGCCTTGATATCATCCTGAGCATGCTGGTATCCAGTACGGACACCTTGCTTGTACCCTATAACGAAACAAAAAATAATAATGCCGATACCTATCACTACGCCAAGGGGACGATTGAAAATATCCATTACCTTTAATTATAAAATATTTTTCAGGCGTTACCAGACCGCAATATCCACAAGGCCGTTTGATCACATAATGTGGCGGTACAATCACATGTTTGCTAGACTGCCACTATGTCGCAATCACAGAACACAGTACCATTCCACCACACCATCATACTCATAGCGCTCTTGATTGCACTGTTCTTTCAGCTCTTTTTTGCCATGCAAGATTTTAGTCCTGTGGTTGATGAGATTACGCACATAGCTAGCGGTTATTCATATCTCAAAACCGGCACTATTACGCTCAACCCCGAGCATCCGCCACTCATTAAAATAATCGCCGCGTTGCCATTACTTTTCCTACATGTTCATTTTGACAACAACGATCCCGATCTTGTCGGACCCAAACCCGACCAGTGGAAATTCGGCATTCATTTCTTTTTACAAAACAACACCGATCAGATACTTTTCTTCACCCGCCTGCCCATGGTGCTCATTGCCTTGGCACTGGGCTATATCATCTTCCGTTGGGCACGAGAATTGTATCACAGTACTACGGCGGGTTTGTTGGCACTATCACTCTATACCTTCACGCCGCTGATCCTGGGTCATGGCACCTGGGTAACAACGGATGTCGGTGTCAGCGCTACTGTCACGCTCTTTTTTTACTGTCTCTACCGCTATCTACAATCAATGACCCGGCAACGGCTACTGATCTGCGGTATCACACTGGGCCTGGCTCTTGCCAGTAAGTTTTCGGCACTCATTGTAGTGCCAATAGCACTCGCTATTATTGCACTCCATCTCGTTATCACCAAAAAACAGCAGAACTACGCCCGATTGAGCAAACTCTTTCTGATCAGCACGACAACTATCCTATGCCTCAGTGCGCTCACCGTCTGGACACTCTACTTTTTTCCCCACAATATGCATTTTTATACTGATGGCATCCATGCTATTTATGGTGAGCAACAAGCCTCCTATCCCTATTATCTCAACGGGACCTTCAAACCAGGCGGCTGGTGGTACTATTTCGTTGTTGCCTGGTTACTCAAAACACCAATTCCGATTCTTTTGATCACCATAGGGGGCATCATCACCACACGGTTTGTTAAAACAAACATCGTAGATACACTCATCCTACTAGTACCGCCCATAGCTATCACGATCATCACATCAATCTACGCCCATGACATTGGTGCCCGCTACATGATACCGGTATATCCTTTTCTCTACGTTTATGCGGCGCGCCTCGGGACATTATTTGATCATAAAAAAATAAAAATGCCTGTTGCGGCACTCATAGTCTGGTCAATGGTTATTTCAATTGCCGCATTTCCAAATTACCTGTCATATTTTAATGAGATCGGTGGGGGACACGAGGGCTATCGACATCTTGACGATTCCAATATCGAATGGGGTCAAGATCTCAAGGCATTGTCGGCATTCAGTCATCAGCATCCTAATGCCTTAATCGTCTATCCCTGGATACCTTCCTATCAGCTATTCCCCTACTACGGTATCGATCCGCAAAAAAATCTTTTCTATGCCCCGACAACGCCGCAATGGTGGCGGTCACCCCACGGTATGTATATTGTCAGCACGCACTATCTTGTACGTGCTCAGATTGTGAGCCGCTATCATCATGATCCATCGTTGGATTGGCTCAATAAATATAAGCCATCGGATAGGATTGGGGGATCGTTTTTGGTTTATGATTTTCCATAAAGTACCGACACACCATTACGTGTACTAAAATTAAAAAAGCCATTTCTGGCTTATAAGGTTCGGGTTAT
>CAZHOA010000004.1:0-18989 GCA_964534385.1 uncultured Candidatus Saccharibacteria bacterium
ATTCCGTACCGATGCTAAAGCTTGTCAGGGCGCTAACGGCGAAGACACATCTGACGATCACGGCGGTGATAACCAATTGTAGTCCGCTGCTAAATAATCACCCCCAACAAAAAACACCATCACGGTGTTTTTTGTTGGGGGCGGCGGCGGGTCCTTTCGTTATTGCCTTTCTTGACGCATTTGTCAGATCTAGCCGGTTATTTTAAAAATCGTAATGGTGGTAGTGGCGCCGTGGTGTCATTGACCTTTTTCCAGCCGATCACGGGATGTAGCTCCCACCAGCGGTGCTCAAGATCGTAGCGCGTGATGCCCCATATTTGGATGACATCGCCAACATGTGGGATGGGTAAAGGATACTCTGGGATAATTTCGCAAACGATTGTATGCTTTTTCTCATCAGTAACATTGACGTGCCAGTCCCCATCGTCAACCTTTTGAACCTCGGTTACAGTACCCACGACCAACGCTCGCGGTTTCCAGAATAGCGAATCATTGATACGCTCAATGGAAATCTGAGGATACGGTACGCCTTCGTATACACGGGCAACCTGTGCTATGCCGGTAAAGACCTCTTTAATTATAGTATTGCTTGATATCCGACGATATGCTGCTACAGCGATTGCTGGATTGTAGTACGTAAGCGTTAGAATATAATTGCTGAGAATAACGGTGACAATAATGATAAGAAGAGGCTGTAGATATTTTCTGATGTGACTCATAATGATTTTTGAATTAGTTGAGAGACGGTGACGAAGTGAAAGCCTTCTTTCTGCAACGAATCGATAACTGTTCCTAGCGCATCCCCTGTCTCCGGGGCATTTCTATTGCCGTTGAGATGCATGATAATAACAGAGCCGTTTTCCACATGGTGGAGTGTTTGGTAAATAATTGCTTGCTTATTCTTTTGGAATGCGTCTTTTGAAACGACATCCCATCCGACCACAGTGAGGTCGAGTGATCGGACGAGGTTGACATCGTCACTATTGAAACAACCGCCCGGAAAACGAAACAGGGTGGGCGTTATGCCAGTCAAATCATGGATGATTTTCTGTGTTTTGAGTATCTCGCTTTTTTTGTCCTCAGCTTTTTTAAGATGGTAACAGGGAACGCTGAACGCATCGTGATCATAACTATGATTCCCTATTTCAAATAGAGGATTTTTGGCTATATCTTTCAATGCATCCGGATACGTCTCAGCCCATAGACCCGTCACGAAAATGGTTGCCGGTATATGGCGTGCCGTAAGAGTCTGGACAATTGAGGTATCATACCAGCTTTTAACTTGGCCATTTTTTAACTCGCGCAGCATTGATTCGGTCATATCAGCATCAAATGTGAGGGCTATGTCATTTTTCTCCCGTGAACCATGGGTAAAAATAAACTCTTGCGGTTGAATACGAGGTGCTGAGATTTGCTTGGCATCCGTATGTTGTGTCAAGGGCATGATGAGGATACGTGCACCGATAACCGACAGAAGCATTACCAAAATACCCAATATGATGATTGAGTACATTGAGGTAATGCCGGTAGTATTGGATAATAATTGGTTTTGCATGGTGTGGACAGCGACCCATATAGCCAGCACGCTTGCGGACAAGCGCGTACTAAGGTACCATAGTATATCCTCATATGTCGGTACTTTGTCAAGTTTTGGAGTAATGCATGAAATGGCGTATCTGGTTGGCTGTAATTGTGATCTTGCTATCAGGTGTCGTGGTCATGGCCCAAAGTAATGACCGCGTGTACGGAACCTTTGGCGCGCGTATTGGAACTTCACGTTTCCCTATTTACCCTCGGGGTGAAGGTAATAATCAGCATTTAGATTTTGATCTTGATCTGCATATCGAAAAAGGCCGTTTGACATTTATATTCAATCCCCAATTAATCTGCGGATCGATTATAGATAACCCTGATCAATTTGCTTATAAACTTGCTGTGATCGTCCGCGTGCATCCTCACTATTTTATTGAAATGGAACACACGGATCATTATTCTCTTAATCACAGTCCAATTCTCGATCCGCACGCACGACGACCGGGCTCGAGCGTGAATGTCTGGTGGCTGGGTCCGCGCTGGGTGTTTGCGTTGGGTAATCGAGGCAGGATTGCCTCATGGATTCATATTGCTTTCGCGGGAGACGAACCGGTGTTTTATGCCTATCGCACCGTACCATATGATAACCGAGCTTTAGGTACCCGCATTGAATACGATATCGGCTGGCATATTGTTGGCACATTGAATATTGAGACTTTCTTTCGTAACACGATAGATCAAAACCGCCTTGAGTTACTGGCGGCCCTCGAACGTCCTCTGGCTCGGCATCTAACTATCGGCGGCGAATTTGTTTCCTACATAAACACAAACGTGCCGCGGTCAATACGGGATTTGCATGGCGATCCATTACGTTTACAGCGCAACGGCCTCTTCTTTCTCATTAAAGTTCCTTTTGGTAAATAACACAACATTGATCGGCTATGCCGGTCTTTTTATATCATGCAGGCACGCATCGTTATTCTTCCTCAGTTTCCGGATGGTAGGCGCTGACCAGTCGCGAAATGAGAATGGCAGTATAAAAGACGCCAAATACTGCTTCGAGTACAGCAAATGTTCGAGCATACGTGGTCAACGGCACAATGTCGCCGTAGCCAACAGTGGTGAGTGTAATAAAGCTATAATATAAAAGATCAGGTCCGGCGATCATGTAATTGGCATTGGGTCCAAAGAAGAACGAACCCGGATGAAGCTTCTCTATGAAACCATATATGTAGCCCCAAGTAATGCCTATGAGGAGATACACCGATATCGCTCCGTAGATTTGATTCAAATGTATGTGTTTACTCCGCAGAATAGATAAGAATAGCGTGATCGTCGTATATATATAGAATGGCAACGCGAATATCACTGCTATGAGTGCCGTCAGTGGTGATGGTGATACAACGGTGGCCCAATTGGCGATGAGAGCTGGTATGCCAAAGAGCAGTCCATAAACAAAATGACGCTTCTCGTAGCTGCTGGCGTAAATCCCGGCGATTAAAACGACGGAGATAATGAGATTCAACAACGCGTATCGCAACGCGCCTTCAATCAAAAACGGATAAAAAACCATCAATAACAATAGTGATCCAAGCAAGAAACTATTCTTGCCTTCTTTATGGGTATCTCTGGTTTGTTGCTTGCTCCGTACCATTTCCTCTATTATATGATACTGTTTTTATATGAGCAATCCACAGTTTCAATTCCAAAAAATAAAAACTGCTTTTAGGAAGCAGTGTAAATTTTGTGTTAACCCGTTGGATAGGACAAGAAGTACTCTAGTCACTACTAGAATTCTATATAGAAAATAGGTTTTTTTATGTTCATCTGAAGTATTTCTCTCTCAAAGGTTTCATGCGGGAAATAATCCTGATGAATGCGTCGCTGATCGTCAGTCCACCGCATGAAATCCATCATGTCTTTGGTATGGCTTTTGTACTCCCAATAATATTTTTTTGTGATGATTGCTTGAACTATGGCTGCTATGACGCACACTACGAGCGTTCCGCATAATACAAAAGTTGACGGAGCTACTAAGTCTAGTGCTACAGCTGATGCGTATATACATATTAACCCGCCATAGACAAACCACACGGTTTCAATAACTTCTTTCCTGCCATTTTGTTCTCGCTGTCTGGAGTCCAACTCAACCTTGCAACGGTCATATAGCTTACCGCGCAGTACTAGCCGATCGATTGGCAGTAACGTATCGAAACCGCGACGGATCGATTCAAACTCATCCAGAAACCCGATGTACAATTCAATGAATCGTTGCGCATTCTGGTCAGCTTGAATTTTGGCAATACGTTGGTCCGTGCTTGTTAACGCGGGTGCATCGTATGTATATTTCTGATGCCCTTCCTGTTTGATCGGTAGCTCGACCGATTCAGGGATAACAACAGGGACAGGAACATCGCGACACATCCGACATCTATTTTCTCCGGGATCGATAATGCATCCCTCGTCGACCGCTTTGTGGCACAGCTCACAGCGCTGCGGTTCAGACATCCGTTCAATCGCAAATGTCGACATATTATTCACCTCTTGCCAAATGGTATGACTAAGACATAACTGAAACCATAGATCAACATTCCGACACTCAACCAGTGAAGCACCGTTGAATGTATCAGTATCGCTGTGGGCATTGAGGCAATACCCAGTATCATCCAAAAGACAAACATGAAGACACTCAGAAAGCCAACCAGGTTATATGCTTCCGGCGAACCGATGAATGATTGCCTGGTGATGATCGCCCAGAGCGCTCTGAGTGGCAACGTGAATGCGAGGAAAAGCATGCTTAACATATATATTATAAAACTCCTTTGTCAGTGTACGTCCGTAATGTATATCATATATTAAAATATTTAAAAGTCAAGTTTTTGTTTCAGAACATATCGATCGTAGTTTGCCTGTACTTTTTTACCAAGTTTTCCACTGTTCATTTTGACATGTGATTTGATGCGCCTATACTGCAAGTATATTTTCTTTTTTTACGCACTATGAACGGAAACGGTAATCATATTCAAGAGCCGCAAAAAATTTATAAATTTCTTTTCGTGAGTTGGGAAAGTTTGAGCGGCGATCTGGCCTGGCATATAAAAAAAGAAGGTCACCTCGTCAAAATTTTTATCAAGAGCACATCGTATTCCGATGTCTATGACGGGTTTTTGGATAAAGTCAAAAATTGGAAAGAACATGTTGATTGGGCGGATGTTATTGTGTTCGATGATATCGGTTTTGGTAAGATTGCCGATCGTTTGCGCAAGAAAGGCAAGCGCGTCATCGGCGGCAGTGAATACACGGATCACCTCGAAGATGATCGCGGATTCGGCCAGTCAGAAATGAAAAAGGCCGGCATGAATATCCTCCCGCACTGGGATTTTTTTAATTACGATGTTGCGTTGAAATTTTTACAGGATAATCCGGGGCGTTATGTCTACAAGCCGTCGGGGTTTGTGCCGTCTGATTGGAAGGGTTTGCTCTTTTTGGGTAAAGAAGAAGATGGCAAAGATCTGTATGAAATTTTATCTCATAATAAAAAGACACTGAGTCGCAAGATCAAGCAGTTTCAACTTCAAAAGTTTGTCGCCGGCATCGAGGTTGGCGCCTCAGCCTTTTTTAACGGAGTTAATTTTATATACCCGGTCAATATCGCCTTCGAACACAAACGTTTGTTTCCTGGCGAGATCGGTCCATTGACCGGTGAAATGGGTACATCGATGCTGTGGGTCGAACCGAATATGCTTTTTCGTTCAACACTCGAGCGCATGAAAGAAAAACTTGTCAAGTCAGGCTACATCGGCTATATCGATATCAATTGCATTGTCAATGCGCGCGGCATCTATCCCCTTGAGTTTACGTGTCGTTTCGGGTATCCCACTATTTCCATTCAGATCGAAGGCGTAATCAGCCGTTGGGGCGATTTTCTCTATGCGATTGCCGGTCACGAAACGTTTGATTTAAAAACAAAGAAAGGATTTCAGATCGGGGTGTGTATTGTCACCCCGCCATTCCCGTTTGATGATCCCTCTGAGATTGCTATTTACAAAGACTCGTCAATATTATTTAAAAAACCAAACCAGGACGGGATGCATCTGGGCGATATCAAGCTCGTCGATGGCGATTGGCGGATCGCCGGCGATACCGGTTATGATTTGATTGTCACCGGATCCGGTATGACCATGGAAGAGGCGCGTCGACAGGCCTATGCTCGCATCGATAATATCATGCTCCAGAATATGTTCTATCGAACTGACATAGGTTTGAGCTGGGCTGAAGACCGCGACAAGCTCTACACCTGGGGATATCTCTGATATTTGACTTGTAATACAATATAGTATAATATATTTGTGCAGTGCTTTGTGCGCTGTGTTTTTTTACAATTTAAACTCCGAGCAAGATAAGAAAGAGGTGCTTGAATGGAAGGTCTAAAGCTCCGTGGTCGACCACCGATTCATTATGCTGAATCGGTCAAGGGTGTTGTACAATTATCAAATCCATATGCCCAGGCGATTCTGGATAGGAGTCAGCCTATTGATGATCTCATAGACTCGATTATAGGGCAGTCCGTATTTCAATGGGAAGGCCGTAACCCAGCGCCGGCGTTAGATCCTGATGGCAATTTCGTCGGTACCGATCTTGATTTGTTTTCGTTTCTGGTGCCGATTGCTGAACGTCATGCTGTGATTCGAATCTCGTCGTATACAAATCGACGGAAAAGAGTTGTCCGTGCTGATCAGCGTAAAGTCGGAACAGCGCAATTCGGTCCGATTATCGGATTGATTAGTAATCGGAAAACATTTTCGTTCTCGGCCAGAATTAAAGACATGAGCATTCATACTACGCATCCCGATGGCCGTGAGACAATTGGCGCGCCGCGTACCTATATGCTCGTTGATCTCAATGGCAAATGGTACAAAGGCTGGGATCATATCGAGTGGGACCCGACAGCCGCTGAGAATGCTTTCCTCAATGAGCGCAGTCTGTGGACGGGCAATACTGTCTATTTTAAGAACTACGTTCATCCGTATCGCTGGCAAAGTGTGTTTGGCGCTCCCTATCTACTCCTCAAGATGCTCGTCGAACGTTTGACTGATGAAGCTAAATTTTATTATGGCGAAGCGAAACGGCTGAGTAAGCTGATTGCCTGGCCCGAATCTGAACACGATGCGAGCAAAGATGCAGAGGATGAAGATAGTGTTGCCGAGGGACCAAGTCAAAAAATCAAAGTCCCGACGCTTGAGATGGTGTTGGATACCCCCAGTTTTACTGGTACCTATCCCACACTCGAGCCGACGCCGGCAAATTATGCTTTGGCCTATCGTCGAGGCAATCTGTTGCGTCATACCATAGCTCCGATCGCCAAGTTTGTGGTACGTGCTGACGAAGCCGCGTACTATCAGTATGGTATGGGCCTTGTAGCATCATGGATGGGTACGCGTAAATGGCAGGCCGGCTGGAAGCGAACGCCCCGTTCGGCCGAATGGAACAAAATGATGCTGTCGAATGATTGCGCCTTGCGCTATCGGTATGCAACTTTTACCCAAGAGGTATCAGCATAGTTCGTGCCATTACACTGGATTGTATGATATTAGGTAGAGATAATCTCTACCTTTTTTATTTTACGTCAAACAAAACCAAGCAAACGTGCGGGTTTTACTTTTTGACATAATCATGATTAATGTGTTATAATTTTGAAACTTAAACGAACCTTGAAAAGGAGAAAATAACAATGGAAAATTCGCCTATCTACAACAGAGAGGAAGTCTCTCAGCTTATTAAACTATTACTAAAGCAAAAGCTTCAGATCTATATCGCCTGCGCTGGCAGCGGGGCTGGTATAGGCAGAATGTTTTCGAATGTACCTGATGTGAGCAGAATTTTAGCCGGTGCTCACTTCGCGTATAAACCAGAGGACTTCAGTGATTTCATCGGACAAGATTTCAAAACTATGGAAGCTTCCGATGCCGGTTCGCTGTGTTCTTTTACTGGAGCCATCGCATTAGCTCAGACTGCCTTTTTTAAGGCGCAAAAGCAGGCGTGGATGAGCGGAAAACGCGACTACAAGATCATTGCCTTGGGACTGACCGCGGCTGTCGCGACAAGTCGTCCATTACGCGGCGGTACGCGCGTTTTTCTGGTCGTGAAGACATATGACGGAATGCTGTCCATGCGCGTTGATCTAAAACAAGGCCATCTCGATAGGATCGGTGACGGCGATGTCTGTGATGTACTCGGTTTGAATATGATCCTACACGCAGCTGGTTTGCCGCAGATTGAACTCAAGCCGGAGCTTGAACTAACATCGCTTGAATTCGAAACTCTTGCCCGTAGTACTGATAGAATATTAAAGCCCAAAGCTGTATCGCCCATGGCGGATTTTGATAGATTATTATCGGAAAGTTCGGTGTATGTTGATCACTCAGGAACGGTGCATAGTCTCAGTCCTGAGAGACTCAAAGACACGATAATTTTTCCCGGCTCGTTTAACCCATTCACGTTTGGACATGACGAGCTGGCGAATTATGTGCATCGCGTGACCGGCCAGAAAATTATCTTTGAGATCAGCGCCGGCAATGTCGATAAGCCATCTATTAATGACGAAGAGTTATTGCGTCGCGCCGGGCAATTCTCGAGTCGATGGCCGGTGATTTTAACAAAAGCCAATCCACTTTTCGTTGACAAGATAAACGCCTATGGTGTCAAAGAATTTATTGTGGGTTACGATACCATGGTCCGTTTCCTAGATCCGAAATATTACGATTCACCGTCGATATTTCTTGATATTCTAGGAGAGCTACGACAGCAACGAGCGAAATTTTATGTTGCTGATCGGATTATTGAGGGCAAACCTCAATCCATTGAAGATGCTGTCTTCGGTGACTCATTTAATGCCGGGTTTATAGATGATCTGTTGGTGCGAATACCGATTGCTTATGATGTTAGCTCGACGGCAATCCGGAATTATTGCGAGCCTCGTTGAATGATTTCTGCTGTGCGGGTTGGGCGTGATTTGACAGGTTAAATTATAGATGCTATGGTGTGGGAACTTATAAGAACGAGAGCAAATGGGTGCTGAAAACGAAAGAACGAAAGGCGGTCTGTTCTTATAAGACCCTTCTGTACTATCGATGAACGTTTTGTGCAATGTTTTGAAACGTTCGCATCGCTGTTCATTGACAGTACATCGATTTCAGGCGAGACGATACCCCAATTGTTTCAAAAAGACGAAAGGAGGAATGTCTTGCCACTTTCTCAGAGTGATTTATCTCTCAGTTGATCACTGTGAGAAGGTACGAACAAAGATTTGTTTTGAAAAAACGTTAAAAATTCAGTACCTTCATTACCAGTACGACAACGAATATGTGCTTGTAACACGGCACGATGTCTATCTTGTACTGGCTTGGCCCTCACGGGTCTTTTTTAATCCAATAATCTTGAATCCAGAAATTAAAATGACCCATCCGCGATCGTGTCGGATGGGTCTTGTGCGTATATTCTTCAGCTTTCGAGAATCTGCAAGAGCTCTTCTGCTTCTTTGACTTTAGCATCAATGACACGTTGTGGAAACATTTGCTGTCCCCACTTGGTGTGAAACTTCAGATTCTTGAGGAATCCGCCCTGCATTTTCAAGACTTCAATCGGCTGTTTGCCCCACTCGGCAGCGAGACCGAATACCACTTGTTGTATCCAAGCCACGCTGAACGTTTGACCGAGGTCGGCATCCCGCATGATTTGATAACTGAGTGGCAGGGCGCTGGTTTCGCCCTTGTGCGGATATTCCGTTGTTCTGATGAGCTCAATAATGTCTGCGCTGTGTTCGGATTGTTTATCTTCCGGCGCAACATTGTTCTGAAAGGCCCTGACCGCCCTTTCGATATTGAGATCATCATCACCCAGCATGCCCGAGTGATTGAAGTCGTGAAAGGCAGGCGCGATCAAAAGGTTGCGTTTTTCGCGCGGTGTGAAGGTGTCGTTGTAAAAAAGACATGCCTGATAACACAGCCACACCATGTGGGTCATGTGCCTGAAGTTATGATAAGGACTCCTTAAGTTCTGAGCTTTGAAGAACAGCACTTTCATATAGTGCTTGAGGTCGCCCTCATATATCCCTGCATCATTTCGAATGATGCTCGGGATCGTTCCTGTGGCTAATTCAAAATTTGACATTTGTTTTTCTCCAATTTAAATTTTTAAAGACGTATATATTTTATACTATATTAATATAAAAGTCAAATATTTGTATGTGAGTTTGCCGAATAATGCCCTATACTACAGTTTCTAACAAAGTCGGCGGAGGCAAGGCCTTTTGAGAGACGTCGCTGTGCGACGCGGGTCAAAAGGCCTTGCGAAGCTCGGGTTGAGTTTGTGGATATGAGGTAATGTGTTTAACTGAAAGGCACTATTCACCTAGCTCGTACGTGTCTTTATCGTTAAATCAAAATAGCTCAATTCATTGAGCTATTTTGGAGGTTGATCTGGTATTAGATCCTAGTTTTAATTTACTCTTTTGTCTCCAGATCGAGACTGGCGGAATTGATACAGTAGCGTTTGCCGTTGGGTCCGGGGCCGTCGTCGAAGACGTGGCCGAGGTGGGCGTTGCAGCGCTTGCAACGGACTTCGACGCGGGACATGCCATGACTCATGTCTTCCTTGAGTGTAATATGCTCGCGATTGACAGGATCGGTGAAACTTGGCCAACCGCTGCCTGAGTCGAACTTGGTGTCAGAACCAAAAAGTTCATAACCGCAATTGGAACAGCGGTACACGCCCTTGCTGTGGTCGTTCCAATACTTTCCGGAAAATGGCGGCTCGGTGCCGCCATTGCGGATGTAGTATTGTTCTTCGGTCAATTGCTGTTTCCACTCATCTTCGCTTTTGATGATTTTATCGTCTGTATTCATGTACCTATTTTATCGTCTCCCTACTATCTTGGCAAATTGTGCGATGTTGAGTGAGTGGAGATAAGGTAGTGTCCTTGACGGAAGGACATTACTCACTTGGCTGTTCATCTATGTTCTCGACCATCTTACCTTCTGCGTTTAGAATTTTTTCCATAGCTTAGTGGTTAGTAGGCAAATTTTTCGTAATGAAGTCGTGATGCCGAGATGCCGTATCGTCTGAGCGCTGCGATCAAATCATCCATCATGGGCGTTGGACCGCAGATATATATATCCCGTTCACGCATGTCGGGTATTAGTTTCTGTATGTGCTCTACTGTAATGCGCCCTGGGATATAGTCTTGACTGACTGTTGGATCAGTTAGAAAAAAATATGATCGTGGACACAGCTGTTTTAATTGTGCTTCGAATGCTATCTCATTTCCTGATTTGTTGCTGTATAAGAGTACAGTATCGGCATGTGTATCTTTTTGTGACTCAATCAGAGCCATGATGGGTGTGATACCGATGCCGCCGGCGATCAATAGAAATTTTCCGGTTGTGGCACGATCGGCTGTAAAAATACCAAGAGGCCCGTCGATGATAGCCCGTGTACCGGGTTGTAGTCTGTGAAGTTGCGACGTAAAATCCCCTACTTTTTTGATGCTGAATCGTAGATATGATCCATTCGGTGCTGTCGAAAATGAGAACGGATGTGTGTACCATTGTCCTTTAGCCAGAAAATTAATATTGGCGTACTGGCCGGCTTTGAATTTAAAGTGTTCCAGGTGATGTCCTTTAATGTAGATTGAATTAATCGTGTTCGTTTCCGCTACGATTTTATCCACATAAAATCGATGCCGCCAGTACGAATACAATGGCCGGCCGAAGCGATAGACAATAAATATTCCGAACACACCAATCGTAAGAGCAAACCAATAGTACAAAAACGGAGGCACGACAATGTCACTGCCGTTGAATTGATGGAGGACAACCAAGCCTATGGCGACATACACAAGCAAATGCACAAAATACCAGGATTCATATTTTAATTTACGACGCAGTGTAATGGCGCTGATAACGACGATTACAAATAAAATCAGACTAATAAATGCCAGAAAGACATCTTCCCAATGGAACAGGAACTGGGTATATTGCGACCACAACGAGATATGATTCTGAGTACTGTAGCCCAGGGTCAGGAGCGTGGGATGAATCAGGATTAAACTCAAAATAGTACTGCCGAGACCGCGATGGAGTTTGTTGAGGCGATCAAAACCAAAAACCTGTTCGATCCACGAAGCGCGGCTGACTAATATGAGTTGGAACAGGATCAAAAATTCAGCGAGCAAACCGCATAGACGGCCAAAAGCTATAGCAATGGTCCCGGGACCCGGTTGCGTGATGAGCCCGCCCGATCCTTGCCACCAAAGCCATAGTATGGCGAAAAGATTAGAAATAAATATCAGGTAGAGAATTGCTTTTTTCATTGATGCGAATGATGATCCGGTGTGGTCGTGTCGGTAGTACCCTGTGGTATTGTAACGACATTAGTCGCGGTGATGATGCTTTCGGCATGTTTGAACTCAGCAAATATTTTATAGATGCCAGCCGATGGAAATGAGGTAGCGACATGCACGGTACC
This sequence comes from uncultured Candidatus Saccharibacteria bacterium, assembly GCA_964534385.1. Taxonomy (GTDB): domain Bacteria; phylum Patescibacteriota; class Minisyncoccia; order 2-02-FULL-40-12; family IGHO2-01-FULL-4-A; genus CAYUQA01. Next base: position 12,058 of record CAZHOA010000004.1, read on the forward strand.
GGTTTGATCATCGGTAGTGCTCTCAGTGGTGTGGGCATGGACGAAATCAAGACTGCTCTCTTTGAATATCGTAATGTGACCCAACGTACCAAGGTATAATTCCAGATCCGTGACGAGCTTCTTTTTTTTCTTGATGGTGTAGCTCAGCGTCGATGATTCTCCGGCATGGAGTGATGGGGGCTCGAGCTCAAAGTCAACCTGATATGTTTTTAGTGACGTCGTATTTGCGTTTGCATCTTGTGAAAGCTGCTCCGGTTCGTATGCTGTTTGGTTGCCGACCATGATGTCAGTATAGGCTGTTGTTGAATTCATATGGTCGTGAGTATTATGTGGCAGTATGTCGGGACTGAATTCAGCAAGTATGCGATACGGACCTGGTTCTGAGAACGTGATATCTGATAGTGTAAAGACACCGGTGGCTGTGTCGTAATGCGGATGGACGTGTTGGAAAAAGTTCAAATCTTTACGCACGATAAAAACGTGCATGATCTGCTCTTGTGTGGTTGTAAAGTTTTTTATCTTCGTGCCCTGGTCGTCAATGATTGAGAAACTCAACGAAGCTGGCGCGTCGATGTCATAGTGGGTCCCGGGGTTATAGCGTTCAAGACAATATATATGATCGCTCTTGGGTAGTACGGCTTTTGTAGGGCCGAGATTGCCATCGCGCTGACAATAAACAGTCGATACGGCTGGTGCTGTGATGCCATGCATAGCTGCAAAACCGATGCTCCCGATGATTAAAAGAATGAGTCCGATGAGCGCATAGCCGAGTCTGGTCATATCTCTCTATTGTTAGCTGAACAGATCGCCTTGTCAATCTGGTCGTTCCGAGCTTGGCTTGAGTTGAGATGATGCTCATACGTTAAAGGCATTGGTCATCACTTGTTTACCAGGTGCGCTGCCGAAAACGCAAAAATTGACATATTTTATGAATAGTGATAAAATTCTGACCAGTTGACAATTATTAAAATTTTGGAGGCTAAGAGAATTGCTAGTAAAGAGAATATTGAAAAATTGTTCGAGGTGGCTCAAATCCGCAACCAATATCACCAGATGGTGAATGAGATGTTGTCCGGTTTAGAATCGGAACTGCAGCCCAAAGGTGAAAGGGAATCGGAAGTGTTTGCCCTCATGCAGGAAGGTGTGGCTTCTATAGAGTCCAAGATGTTGAGTTTTTCACAGGATCAGTATGCCCTCCTTTTTTCTGACGAGGAGATCGAATACATGATAGAGTTACACGATAATCCGATCTTCAAACGTTTTTGTGAGTTAACTCCCAGACTGCTTGGGGCCCATCTCAATTATGCCCTGGAACTTTTTGAAGAATTTAAGACAGAGCTTGCTGAGAATTTCTTAGTCGATAATTTGAATAAGACAATTCCTCAGCTCAAGGGTTCAAACTAAGGACCAATAAAAATCCCGCTATGCGGGGTTATTTTTTTCTTTTCTTGTGAGGTCTGTGATATGCAGGTGACGGCGCTCTTTTAATAAACTGATTTGTTTCACAGTCGTACTGCCATGATTGTGAAATCTCACCTGTAGGGCAACAATGTCCGGCATCGCGCGACCAGAGCGGCGTGGTTGTACGAAGATGTGGGACAATGTAAAATTGCAGCCCTTCCCCTACCTGCTCGAATACTTTGGTGAGGCCGCCGTTCTGACACATGAAGACGAACAGATAATTACGTGTGCCGGTGCCGGTAATATGATCACCGCGGATGTATACTATCTGCAGATGTGTGGGACAACTTTCTTGATAGACAGCGATGGATCGCGCTGAATCGAAGACGAATTCCCAATCCGCAGAATGCCGAGACTTGTACTCAACCTCTTCTTCGGTACTTTCGAATGACGTGTCATAACAAAAATATCGGCCGTTCCGTAACCTGAGTGTCAATCCATCGTCAGTGGTGATATCAAAATTCTGAAAATCAACCTGTTCGACGTCGCTATGAATGCAGTAACAATCCGACACTGATCGCGACGTTGCCGGTAGTCGTGAAAACTCAGGTTGTCCGGGTCTTTGTCCGTAGCCTGTATTGATGCTCAACAACAGATATACAACCAGAATACCTAGCATTATTCTCATGTCATCCTCCAGATTCTATGTATCAATCCGACCTGAAGGTATCACGTCATATATCTATTGTACAGTGGGCTTTGACGCTATATTGACATTATTTAAAAATAGTAGTATCATATGGCCAATCGGTACTTTAACACAGGAAGAAAGGATATTTTGCTATATGGGATTGCTGAATAAAATGAGAGAGGCGATTTTCGAAGAGGAAGACACCTCAGAAGCTACTCCGGCTGATCAGTCGGTAAAAACTCAGAAAACTGCTACTACTGTCACCCAAATTCCGAAAGGATCTGTTGTAAAAGCACCAATAGCTCCTCCAAGATCGCCGACACCGTCTCCGCCAATGACCAAGACGATGTTGACAACCGGTACCAATACTGGCGTGGTAATGCCTGATGCAGATATATACGAGAAGCTACTGGCGAAAATCAAAGAGAAGACGCCAACAGTCTATTTTCAATTTAACGATCTATTATCTCGCATGTCTGTGCTGCCCAATGAGGCGGATAGATATCGTGCTGCTCTTGCAGCACTCGGGCAAAACTCGAGCACGATTTTGAATTCTCTTGCTGAACGCATTAAAGCGTTACAGGAGAGAACAAATGAATATCATGCTTTGTTTGCACGAGAGATAGAGTCGAGTGTCGGCGATAAGCGTCAACAGCGTCACACGCTTGACGTAGATATCAAGGGCTTGGAAAAACATATCGAGGAGAAACGCCAAGCTATCGCTGCAATCGATGTCGAGATTGAAGCTACAACTTCTAATCTGCAACATGAGGCTGATGTGTTTAGGGCGACAGCTGAAAAGGTGCTGTCAGAATTAAATGCAGAATATGAGCAAATGCGTCCGTATCTGCAGGCGCAAAAAGGAGAAGACGATGGTAGATGACAAGTTTAAACTAGATTTTTTTAAGGAGAATAGCGGCTGGATAAAGGGAATTTTGACCGTAATCTTGCTAGCCGTTTTTGGTGTTATAGGGTGGTTCGTGTTACCCTTCGCCATTTCGGTGATTGCCGAGTTGATCATTTTCGTTCCACTGGTAGTCGTTGCTATATGCATGTTGTACCTGGTCACAAATGGGACGCTACAACAGGGTGTGATGCTCCTGCTCGATAATATCGCATTACGCATGAAGAATGCAGTGATGGAGCATGACCCGTTCTCTACAGCGCAGAATAGTATTTTGCGTCTTGAGAGGAAGAAGCAACAGATGAGTGAAAATGTGGCCGGTGTTCGCGGTGCGGCGGAAAAGCTCCATAAGACAATCCAGGCATTTGATGCCAAGCGTAATCAGGCTCTGGCTACTGCTAAAGTAGCACAGGAACAAAAGCGCGAGGCGGAATTAAAAAGATTCGCTAATATGGCGCAGCTCTATCTAGGCTCGATTAAACGCTTACAACCAAGAGCTGAAACGGCCGAAAGTTTTTACAAGATGTTATTCAAACTTCTCGAGAAAGCGGATATCGAGATAGCGCAGCGTAAGGATGAGCTGAATATTACGCTTGAGGAGTACAAGATAACACAGCAGACGAACGATGCTGTCCAGGCTGCCAAGTCATTCATGAGCGGTGAAGAGCTAGACAACTTCAACTTCTCCATGGATGTGATCGCACAGAAGACTGCGGCTGCACTGGGTGAAGTCGAGCTGTTCATGGATATAGCTCAACCGATGATGCAGGCGCAGGATTTCGAGAAAGATGTAAAAACGCACCAAGCCCTTGAAAGTTTCAAACAGTGGCTTGGGGGTGATACTGCGCTGTTTACGGCCCAAGAGAAGAAGCAGATGCTGGCCGAATCGGGTGTTTCGACTGATGCGATTTTGGGCAATGCTGTTCAAAAGGCAACCCAGGATCCTACAGCGACAAATAACGAACCACATCGTGAGACACGTCGTCTCATTGACCGCATGGAATGATAAAAATAAAAAGGAGAAAATTAGATGAAATTAAAACCAGGAGTACGTAAGATTGGATTGCTTCTCGTAGTATTGATTGGCCTTACATTGGCACTGTTTGTGCGTCATGCCTACCTGAATGGTTGGCTACCCGGTACAAAGCCAATGGAAGTTGCTGTGCCGAAGGCAGTGAAACTTGGCAAAGAAGGTAAGAGTGCAGTGAATGCCTCGATTCCGATTTTGCCTCTGCCGAAAGCACAAACGGCAGCTATCGAAGGACCGGCCGTCACGTTCAAAGTCTGGGCATGGAATGCGCAGATGGGGTTAATGCTTGCCAATGGTGGACCTGACACAACTCAGGGAAGTCTGATGGAAAAGTATGGTGTCAAACTCCATCTTGAGCGTCAGGATGATACCAATGTCATGCAGAGTGATCTCATCGCCTTTGCCAAAGAATTAAAAAATGGCAACCAACAGCCTGATGGTACGCATTTTATTGCCATTATGGGCGATGGTGGCGCGCAATTTTTTGCAGCTATCAACCATGAGCTTGAGAAGCTGGGACCGGAATACCACGCGGAAGTCGTTGGTTCTGCTGGTTATTCACGGGGCGAAGATGGTTTCTGGGGACCGCTTGAGTGGAAAACAAATCCGCAAGCAGCTCGCGGTGGCGTGGTTGCCGGAGTGCTGAAGGATGGCGATTGGAATATCGGCATGGATTGGGATAATCTCAATGGCATTCCGAACAATCCAGATCCGAAGACTTATCGCGAAGACGCAATGAATTGGATTGCGGCGAATGACTATATCGATGCTGCAACGAAATATATTAGCGGCTATTCCGAGGAACGCGATATCGTGGATGTTCAGGGTCACCGTACCGGTAAGAAAAAGACGATTACCGTGCAGGCTGTCGTAACCTGGACACCTGGTGATGTCAACATTGCTCAGCAAAAGGGCGGTCTCGTGCGTTTGCTCTCTACAAAAGAGAATAGAATGCAGATGCCCAATGTCATCATCGGTGTCCACAAATGGGACAGCGCTAATACTGATAAAGTCAAAGGCATGTTGCGGGCGATTTTTGAAGCTGGCGATCAGATCAAAATTTCTGAAGCAGCCTTGAAGAAAGCCGCTGAGGTTAGCGCTGCCGTCTACAAGGAAAACGACGCTGCTTATTGGGTCAAGTACTACAAAGGCAGCAAAGAGAAAGACAAAACTGGCAATCTTGTCGAACTTGGCGGATCGACAGTCAACAACCTGGCCGACAATCTGTATCTGTTTGGTATCGATGGTGGTGAGAATCCGTTAAAGATCACCTACACGACATTCGGTGATATTGTCAAACAACAGTATCCGAATGATGTACCTACGTACCCTGCCTACGAGAAGGTAGTTGATGCGACATATCTGTTCGCATTAAAACAGGAAGGCTCGACATCAAGCGGCGAAGCCGATGTTGCCACATTTTCGGGTAATGAAACCATTACCGACACGGTTGGAAATCGTGCGTGGAATATCGAATTTGCCACTGACTCGGCCGCCTTCACCCCGGCTGCTAACAAGACGTTGAAGGAACTTGCAAGTACTTTGTCGATTAGCAGCGGTACAATTGTTCAGATCGAGGGTCACACTGATAGCACCGGCAATCCGCAGCACAATCAGGAATTATCAGAACGACGTGCCGAAGCCGTTAAGACCTGGCTGTTGACACAGGGCGCTCGTACATTTCCAAGCGACCGTATCCATACTAAAGGCCTGGGCGGTACGCAGCCCATAGCCGATAATACTTCGAAGGCCGGTCAAGCTCGCAATCGTCGCGTCCAGATCATTCTGGGTACGTCTGACTAGGTCCTTTTTCTTCCTATCAAGTATGAGCCAACCCGATGGTTGGCTTTTTTTCCAAGTCTCGTTTCTGAAAACGGGCTTTGGAGAAAAAGAATGTATCTTGACAATGTATGAAAGGAGTAATATATGGCATCTGAAGAAAAGACAGTTGCTGTAAAGGTTGCTACTCAAGGGACACTACATAAGCGATTAAACAGTAACCTGTTGCAGAAGATGTTTACGCCGAATCAATCAATGACAGGCGGTGAATGGCGTACCATTACAATTGCGACCATGGTGATTTTTTTAGTTGGTTGGCAATTTTTTCCGCAGAATATTTTTCCAACCCTGAGTGACGTGGTGGCTACTATTCCGGATCTTTGGAATGACGGGCTGCTTGCTGGACTCTATCTCAGTCTGGTGGTACAGATAGAATCGATTCTGATAGCTTTTGCAGTTTCTTTGTTGCTTGCGTACACGACAGTGCTGCCAGCTTTTCAGCCAGCGATTGTTTTAATATCCAAGTGGCGATTTATCGGTTTAGCGGCTCTAGTTGTCTTTTTTAGCCAAATGACGAATGGCGGGAACTTAAAGATACTGTTACTCGTAATCGGTGTCAGTGTTTTTTATCTGACCAGTATGATTCAGGTCATAGCCAATATACCACGTGAAGAGTTTGATGACGCACGGACACTTGGCTATAACGAGTGGGAGGTGACCTGGGAAGTCGTGGTTCGGGGCAAGATTGATGTAGCGCTTGAAATGCTCCGTCAAAATGCAGCTATGGCCTGGGGTATGTTGACGATGGTTGAGGGCTTGGTGCGCAGTGGTGGTGGTATTGGTACCATGATTCTGAACGATCAACGCCATTTTCGACTGGCCAACATAATCGCAATTATCGTGCTCTTGCTTGCCGTCGGTTTTCTCCAGGACGTATGTATCAGTTGGATCCGTATTCAGCTTTGTCCTTATGCCGATCTTGAAAAAACAAGGAGGTGAGGCATGGAATTCTATGAACGTCGTCAGACCGAGCCATTGTTACAGGTGAATGATGTCTCTCTAGCTTTCGATGGGAAACTCATTTTGCGCGATGTCAATGTTTGCGTTGAAAACCTTGTTCGTCCTGG
>CAZHOA010000005.1:0-15912 GCA_964534385.1 uncultured Candidatus Saccharibacteria bacterium
CAGTAATAATACTACTCCACTGACTGACAGCTGCCCGAATTTTGTCAAGGCGATCCTTACTTGCCTGCAGCAACACTTCCAATTGCTTTTCGTAAGCGACGAGTGTTGTGCAGTCTGCCTCAAAAGAATCATTGTATTGATAACGACTCCTTATGATCCTATAAATCCTTTTGACCGTCGCCGTCCTACCCATTCGACCCAACAGCCATTTTATTCCATCGGTCAATCCAGTAAGACAACGCAACACGTATAAGAAACATAAAACTGTAAATTTAAAAAGCAATATAAAAGTTCCGCCGATGCATGGCATTAATTTCAAAGGCCAGAATAGCATCATAGCGCTAGAATACTTTTTGGCACATGATGTATCCTTAGGTATTGTATTGTTGCCGGTTATTCCTCGTAACAACGGTTCGTCATCCAAAAGAGATGCTCGGCGCGACCATCCATCAGCTCCCGTGATGAAGGGCACATCCAGATAACGCAGCGCTTTTTTCCACAGGGGCACATTTTCGGTCGGTGTGTCGTCGAAATATACATAATCTGACAGCGCCGCCCAGCCATAACCGATAGCAAGATAGACCAAAACGCATAACAGTACAAACATCCGCCACCTCCTCATTTTCAATAAACTAGGTGCTTGCATAGTATAACAAAAATGTATAAATGTCAAACCGATGCTCCGCGCGGGCTTATCAACAGGCATGTATCAAAAAGGTAGTGCTAGGATAGACAGCATGAGATTCGCACACCTCCATACACATTCGCATTTTTCGCTACTCGATGGCCTCACCAAAATCGACGAGATGGTCGAGCGCGTGAAAGAACTCGGGATGGACTCTATCGCCCTGACAGACCACGGTTCGATGTATGGTGTCATTGAATTTTATCAAAAAGCCAAAAAAGCCGGTATTAAACCGATAATCGGCTGTGAAATGTATATTACCGACAATATGTACGACAAACGGTCCGATAGCTCTGGTCGGGCGTACTATCACCTGGTGGTACTCGCCAGCAACAATATCGGCTATAAGAATCTGATCAAACTCGTCACTGCATCCAATCTCGAAGGCTTCTACTATAAACCACGCATCGACAAGCGCCTGTTGCGACAGCATGTCGAAGGCCTCATTGGACTGTCCGCGTGTCTTGGCGGCGAGCTATCACGGGCGCTTATTACAAATAATGTCGAGAAGGCAAAGACACTCGCCTACGAATATCAGGATATTTTCGGCAAAGATAATTACTACATCGAAATCCAGCAACACCCCAACCTCGAAGATCAAAACATCGTCACGCCGCGCCTCATTCAGTTGGCGCGCGAAACCGGCATCCCCATGGCCGCGACCCAGGATTCGCACTACTGCCGACCCGAAGATAACCACGCCCATGACGTCCTCCTGGCTGTGCAAACCGGCAATACGATCAGCGACAAAGACCGGCTGTCACTCCTCAATGATGACTTCTCAATCGCCTCAGCCGAAAAAATGTATGAGAAATTTAGTGACGTACGCGAAGCAGTCGAGAATACGGCCCTGATCGCCGACCGTTGCAATGTTGAGATTTCATTTGGCAAACATCAACTACCGCAGTTTCCATTACCAATAGATACAACCGCTGATGCCTATCTCCGTGATTTGTGTGAGAAGGGATTGCAAGAACGCTATCCGGCCGCGACGCCAGAGCTGACCGAACGATTGGAATACGAGTTGGGTATTATAAACAAAATGGGTTTTGCCTCATACTTCCTGATCGTGCAGGACTATATCAACTGGGCAAAAAATAACGGCATCATTGTCGGCCCGGGACGCGGTTCAGCAGCCGGCAGTATCGTGGCCTATACGCTACGGATCACGGATATCGATCCGATTCGGTACAATCTTTTGTTTGAGCGATTTCTAAATCCGGAACGCGTAAGTATGCCTGATATCGATGTTGACTTTGATGATGCCCGACGCGGTGATGTATTTGATTACGTCCGCAAAAAATATGGCACGGAGCATTTCGCTCAGATTATCACATTCGGTACTATGGCCGCGCGCGGCAGTGTCCGCGACGCCGGCCGCGCGCTGGGTTACGCCTACGAACTGTGCGATAAGGTGGCCAAGCTCGTGCCGTTTAATCCGAACCAGGGCAAGAAAAAGGGCCAGCTGGCCGCTGCCGTTGAAGAAGTCGCCGATCTCAAACAGCTTTACCAGTCAAATCAAGATGTCAAACGCATCATCGACTCGGCAGTGCGCCTTGAGGGCGTCGCCCGGCACTGCTCGACGCATGCCTGCGCCGTCGTGATCGCACCGCAACCGCTGACCGAATATCTGCCACTCCAGAAAGGCACACACGAAGGCGATATTATTACACAATACGAAATGCACGCCGTCGAGGATATCGGTTTATTAAAAATGGATTTCCTGGGATTATCCAATCTCACCATTATCGAAAAAGCGCTCCAGCTGATCGAACAGAACCACCACGAGAAAATTAATCTGGCCAGTCTGCCGCTCGATAATGCCAAGACATTTAAACTGCTGCAGAATGCCCAGACGACTGGCGTGTTTCAATTGGAGTCAGCGGGCATGAAACGCTACCTCAAAGAATTGAAACCAACCAGCTTTGAGGATATTATCGCCATGGTCGCGCTGTATCGGCCCGGGCCCATCGACCTCATTCCGCGGTTTATCAATCGCAAACACGGACGCGAAAAAATAGAATACATTCACCCGATCATGGAGAAAATTCTCAGCACCACCTACGGTGTCATTGTCTATCAGGAACAAGTTATGGACATGGCAACTGGATTTGCCGGCCTCACCAAAGGCGAAGGCTATCTTCTCATCAAAGCTGTCGGTAAAAAAATTAAGTCATTGCTGGACGAACAAAAGGATCGCTTTATCAATGGCTCCATTAAAAACAAGATACCGCCGGATATCGCCCAAAAAGTATGGGAGCTCATCGAACCGTTCGCGCGCTATGGCTTCAACAAAGCGCACTCGGCATGTTATGCCATGATCGGTTATCAAACGGCGTATCTGAAAGCCAACTATCCGATTGAATTCATGGCCGCGCTCCTCAACTCCTCATCGGATGATATCGAACGCGTCGCGTTTCTGATCGAAGAATGCCGAACGATGAACATTGAGGTGCTAGCACCGCACATCAACGAAAGCATGCATGACTTTTCCGTTGTCACAGCCGGTGATAACAAAGGCAAAATACGATTCGGTCTGGCAGCGGTCAAAAATATCGGCACCAATATCGTGCATGAAATAATCAAAGAACGTCAAGCCAATGGCGACTACACCACTATCGAAACATTGGCCAGCCGGGTGCAAAGCAAAGACCTCAACAAAAAATCTCTTGAGAGCCTCATCAAGTGCGGCGCTCTTGATGTATTGGGCGAGCGTGCACAACTCCTCGCCAACATTGATCAGCTGCTCGAATTCTCCCGCGAACAACAAAAAACAAAAGCGACAAAACAAATTAGTTTATTCGCCATGACTGCTACCGACAGCGGCCCGACACTGCGCCTGATCGATACAGATCCAGCCCGACGCGTTAGCAAACTCATGTGGGAGAAAGAACTACTCGGGCTGTTCATTTCCGATCATCCGCTCCGTGATTACACATCACGCCTCAATGATCCGGAAATTATTACAATCAAAGATCTCCTGACCAAAAAGAAAAAGACCAACCTCAAGGTTGGCGGTATGATTACCAAGGTTCAGAAAATTATCACCAAAACCGGCAAATCAATGGCATTCACTATCATCGAAGATTTGACATCAAAGATCGAATTGGTTGTTTTCCCGGCCATGCTTGACCAAAACCAAAGTGCGTTTCAGGAGAACAACGTCGTCATCGTCAACGGCAAACTCGATGACAGCCGCGGCGAAGTACCAAAGCTCCTATGCGAGAATGTCCGCCTCATCGCCAGTCTGAGCTAATATCCGGGTTTAAGGATACTCGACAGGCCTCGCTTTCAATTGCTCAAATCGTGTCAGAACAATATTTGTAATTGATTCCGTATCCATATGGCGCAAAAGGTTTTTGGCCATTAGTCGTACGACATTGTGATACGGGTTGGCTTCCGGAGCCACAAATTTGCCTTGACTATCTGTGTAATCATGGTACTTATTGTAGGCCAGCTGCAGAAAATATCCCAGTCTTTGGATTGTCTTCTGGCCGTGTCCTTTCTCAGACCATCTCCGATACTGCCCTACCAACAACCTGTCTATACTCTCTTCTATGGCCTGTTTCTCCACACCATGACTCTCTTTGATAGCACCGAGAATATCGTTAAAGACATTTATTACGAATAGACGATCTTCGTCCCAGAACTTAGAGCATGCAGTCGAAAGCCAATATCGTAACAAATACCCCAAAATCCTCTGGCGTAAGATCGGAAAGGTACCCTTGTATTGGTGATATGCGCTCGTATCCTGAATTTGTGTAAATACCATGAGGAATAGAGCAAATTCCTGATCGGCGTCGTGTGCTTCGGGTTTTGCACAAACTACCACGTTCAGGATCTTGAGACTATACTTCTCATCGCCATTGACGATCCCCCTCAGTATTTCACCCTTTAATAGATCAAGGCACTCTTCGTCCGTGAGATTCTCAAAGGATCGGGGCGTAATATCTTGCTCTGTACTCCGCAAAGCACCCAGAAAGTCCCATGTTCCCACGTCGTAGCATTGTCTGTTTTTACTATTCAACCAGGCCTCTTTCTGAAGCTGGGTCATATCCTTAGTAATTTTCTCGGCCATTATTCTTCTCCTTGTGTGGATGTATAAAACAAACTGAAAATATTATAATCTAGAATATTATTTATGTCAATATATATACCTGAATCCGGGCTTGAAACGTTATAAACCTAATAGAGATCGGATCCGACTCAGACATCGCGTCTGAGTTTTTTATTTGTCCTCAAACCACAATTTTGCTACTATTGCAAACATGGAAAACAAACTTCACGACCTTCGCCATTCTCTCGCCCACCTGCTGGCCGCAGCAGTACTGGAATTATGGCCAGATGCCAAACGCGCTATCGGCCCAGCCATCGACAACGGCTTTTATTACGATTTTGAGCTCACGGCGCCAATTTCGGACCACGACCTACCCAAAGTCGAACAAAAGATGCGCGACATCTTGAAAACATGGCGCACATTTGAACGTTCAGATATCACTGCCGACGCGGCACGCACGTTGTTCGCCGACAACCCCTACAAGCTCGAGCTCATCGATGAATACGCCAATCAGGGCCTCACCCTCTACACCTCGGGCAATTACGTCGATCTCTGTCGCGGCGGTCATGTGGAAAATGCACAAGAAATTAATCCCGAGACTTTCAAACTCACGCACATTGCCGGCGCCTATTGGCGTGGCAGTGAAAAAAATAAAATGCTCACTCGAATCTACGGTCTGGCATTCGAGACAAAAGAGGCCTTGGAAAAATATCTATGGCAACAGGAAGAAGCCAAGAAACGCGATCATCGTTTGCTCGGTGAGCAATTACGTTTGTTTACGTTCGCACCCGAAGTCGGTCCCGGCTTGCCATTATGGCTACCCAATGGCACAACACTGCGCGACACTATCGAAAACGCCGCCAAACAGGTAGAAAAAAAATGGGGCTACGTCCGGGTAAGTACACCGCATATTGCCAAAGAAGATCTCTTTAAGATGTCCGGGCATTTGCCATATTACGCAGGCGATATGTATCCACCCATGGAGCTTGACGACGGGAATTATTATTTGAAAGCAATGAGCTGCCCACATCACCACATGATTTACAAGTCGTCACCACACAGTTACCGAGAGTTGCCATTGCGACTCGCTGAGTATGGTACGGTCTACCGCCACGAGCTATCTGGTACGTTGAGTGGCCTACTGCGCACCCGCGGCTTTACTCAAAACGACGCTCATATTTACTGTCGCGAGGACCAGGTTGAAGAAGAATTTTTAAATGTAATGAAGTTGCATCAATTCTGGTACAAGGATATTTTTCAGATCGATGATTTCTACATGCGCCTGTCATTGCCATCAAAAGACAATACCAAATATGCCGGTGATCCAGAGTCCTGGGAAAAAGCCATAGCCATCATCCGCAGAGCCATGGAACGATCCGGCTTGCGTTATGTCGAAGCTCAGGATGAGGCAGCCTTCTACGGACCGAAGGTCGACTTCCAAATCATCAGCGCCATTGGCAAAGAATACAGTGCTTCAACCAACCAGATTGATTTCTTAGCGCCGATACGATTCAATCTCACCTACAAAGACAAAGACGGACAGGACAAGCTAGTCTATGTTGTCCATCGGGCACCGCTTGGTTCACATGAGCGGTTTATTGCCTTCCTCATCGAACACTACGCCGGTGCGTTTCCGGTTTGGTTAGCGCCGGTTCAAGTTGCGGTGTTGCCAATCGGTGAAAAACATTATGACTACGCGCTCAGTATTTTTGATACCTTATCCTCGCAAGATATTCGCGCAACGATTAATGTTGAAAACGAAACCATTGGCAAGAAAATCAGAAATACCGAATTACAAAAAATTCCCTACATACTTGTCGTCGGCGACAAAGAGATCGAAGCCAAGAATATCGCCGTCCGGCGCCACGGCAAAGGCGATCTTGGTTCCATGACCCAGGAAGCTTTCACCGCTCACATTACTGATGAAATTACGCATAAAAAATAGAGTCCTATGGAGCTCTATGTGTAAAGAAAAGATGTTGGCAATGAACAGTTCTCATGATGTACGCCAATAGCCATTGCAATAATGCGAACCTGACAATATTACCAAACGCCAGAAAACAAAAACCGGACAGCGAATTGCGTTTTCGACATGCCAATAGTCCGATCGTTCGAAAACCGGGCTTCGGCACAATGCCGATCAAGAATAATGTCGGGTAAAAAAATATCGAATACCACCACGAGCTCGCACTGCCCGAAGATGGCTGTAGCGTTTTGACGCACGCGGCAAGAATACGTTTCAGCGCATGCAATCGACAGCTATCAGTTGCTCTGAATGTGCAACGTTTTAAAATTCGTTTACACAAACGTTGTGTTTTGCGGTGACCAATCACCCAATAAGAGTAAAACAATTTTACAGTGCCAATGCTGCTGCATACAGCAAAAAGGAGTACGAGACTTAGCATCGAATGACACAACGGCTGCAATCCCAAAAGTAAACCGTCAACATAGACAATCCCGGCCAACATAGATAACACAATATGCGGATAGTGTGCCGTATAGTACCTTATTACAAAAATTACTGATTCTCGTGTATGGTCGCGTAACATATATCCCTCTATTGATTTGTTAAATAGCAAGCTCATCATACTATCAGAAATCCCGGCAAAATAAAACCCGATGGGTTCGCCTACGCCATTTGCTCAGAGATCAAAGAACAAAGCATTATGCACCAAGCTTCACTCCCAAAACTCATCGCCATTGTTGGCCCGACAGCGTCGGGTAAAACTGACATGGCTTTGCAATTAGCTGTGCACTTCGGCGGCGAGATTGTGTGCACTGACTCACGTACAATGTACCGCTCTATGAATATCGGCACAGCCAAACCAACGCCGGAGCAGCAAGCACTCATACCACATCATCTACTTGATATTGCCACGCCAGACAAAACCATCACACTGTCGGACATACAATCATATGCGTATAAAGCAATCGACGAGATACACCGTCGTAATCGACTACCTTTCCTCGTAGGTGGTACCGCGTTGTATACCTATGCTATTATTGATACCTGGCACATCCCTGAAGTTCCACCGGATGCAGCATTGCGAGCCGAGCTTGAGCAGCAATCACTCGATGCTCTATGGCAGCAGCTCATTGCCCAAGATCCGGAAGCGCTCGACTACGTGAATCCGAAAAATAAAAGACGCATCATCAGAGCGCTTGAGGTAATACAAGCAACCGGTCAACCATTTTCACAACAACGCTCCAAACAGCCGGCACGATACGACACACTCATGCTCGGACTGACAGTTGACCGCGATACGCTACGGCGCAATATTGCTGCCAGAACACAAACTATGCTCCAGGCAGGTCTCATCGAAGAGGTGCAAACTCTCCTCGAAAAAGGCTACACACCGGATCTACCCGCGCTATCCGGCATCCACTATCGAGAGGTTATCGACTATCTCCAAGGCGCATCAACAAAAGAAAAAATGATCGAATTGATAAACACCCATGACTACCAACTCACCCGCCGTCAGATGACCTGGTACAAACGCGATGCGAGGATTCATTGGGTCACAACTCGCGACCAGGCCACGCAGCTCATGAGACATTTTTTAGACAATAAAAAACCGCCGAAGCGGTAAAGGTAATGGGTCTACCCTAACTATCCTATTTATTCGAACACACCAAAACCAAGTTTCGGTGTCAGGAATTCGCCATCTTGTTCGATACCGAATACACCGGCCCCAAACAGCATTGGGATTTGCTGTTCAAAATATTTCCACAAGAAAGGAACTTTAGAAGCATGGCCCGGCAATGTATCAGCGTTGAGACCGCCCCAGCCATCTTTAAATGCTTTCCGCCAATTCAATGACTCTCTCAATTTGAATCCCTTATCGGTCCTGGCGTACGTTAGAAACGCCGTGATCCAGCCATTAATATACTGACCGCCAGAATGCGCGTCCATTTTGTATATCGAACGCCAAAAGCGTTCATCCGGATACTGTCCACTAGCGGTAGCACAAATTTCCTCCAAAACCGGCATCAGATTCTCAAAGTACAGCTTCAGTTCCGTAAAAATGTCAGCGAGCGCTTTCGCACGTGCCAACAATAGCTCCCAATCCTCTGGTGTGCCTTCGAGCCGAATCTTCGGGATCCCACACCGTGTACAGATCGAGTAGTCATAATAGTCCGACACTACATCCATAAAAGTCACGAGTAGCGCGATCTCTGATTCCGGTGTAGTCGTAGAAAATGTTGGCAGAAACACTTCCTTGGCAACCGGACCGACATAATACTGAAGTGGCTCTCGAAATAGATGAATTGATGCGCCCCAATTGTTGTCGAGAGCACCATATATCAAACTATCATCGCGAACCTCGATAGTTGTTTTGCCGGGAGCGTTCGCGAATAGATCACGGTAGCGCTCGGGGTTCTGGTGCACGGTAATGGCCATCTCATGCACAATGAAATACCACAGCAGATCCGGCGACAACGACAAGGGCAGTTCAAGAGCAAATGCCGTATGGATCGCTTGTATACCAAGACTAAGAGCTGGCCCACCGACCAACCACGGCTCATCCTGCGAGAACCATTTATTCATAATCTCAGTTTTTGTTCTACTCAGATAATGAACCTGCTTCGGATGGAAATTTTTTTGAATGAAAGTATCGTTACTGAATGTTTTCAGTGCGGAACGATCATATCTCTCTTCACTCCGACGTCGATCATTCATTGGGATCTCTATAATCATTGCGGTTCTCCTTTTTGTTTTTAATGTTGCTTAATGTATTTCTACAGCTTAGCGCTATAGAAACGCGGCGGTTTCGATGTAGATCTGTGCATGTCAGCGTACTTGCGAAACACCATGAAATGAAAACATGGCTGTAATCGTTCGCGCGTCGCCTCGCTCTATTTTAAAAGAATATCGAATATACTAGCACACAATTTATGTACCGTCAAATTTCGCGTTCACTATCCTAGTTTTTCCTTAAACATCTGCTCGACAACTTCCGGGTTGGCTTTGCCTCGAGTCTTGGCCATCGCCTGGCCAACGAGAAATTTCAACACTTCCAACTTGCCTTTTTTGTAGTCGCCGACAGCTTTTGCGTTATTATCAATAACATGGTCGACGGCTTCGATCAGAGCAAGACTATCAGAAACCTGGCCCAGATCGTGCTCGCGAATAATCTGCTCCGGGTTCTCGCCGGTTTCAGCCATTTCTTTCAAAACGACTTTGGCATTTGTTGATGACAATTCCTTGTGATAGATCCGGACAATCAATTCCCCAAAATGCGACGGCTTGATTTTGATGCCCGCGACATCGTCTATCTCGGTACCAGTCATCTGTAGTAGTGGCGGCAATTCAGTAATGAGGTAATTGGCCGCCAACGTATACAGATAATGCAGATGCTCATCACCGGGATGCTTGAGATGTTCAAACTTATCCCAAGAGGCCAGCTCGCTCGCGATAGCTTCGAAATAGTCACCGAGATGTCGGGCAATCACAAAAACCTGCGCCTGAGCTGCGGTAATCCCATAGAGTCGTCGCAACCGTTCGCGACGTTGCTCCGGCAATTCAGGCAATGATGCCCGCATGGTTTCAATGTCAGCTTCGGTAAACCGCATCGGCGGCAAATCCGGCTCCGGAAAATAGCGATAGTCCGCAGAGCCTTCCTTGATACGTTGTGAGAATGTAATTAATTTCTGATCATCCCAACCCCTCGTCTCCTGAGCTATGAGTTCGCCATTGTCTAATAATTGGCTCTGGCGTTTTATCTCATACTCGGCGGCATGTACCGCGGCGCTGATTGAATTAATATTTTTAATTTCGACTTTTGTACCCAGCTTCTCGGTATCTTGTGGCCGGACTGAGATATTGACCTCAACACGCATTTGACCTTTTTCCATGTCGGCATTGGATGCATCCAGATACCGCAAGATGAGTTGCAGCTGCTTGGCAAACTGTTCAATCTGCTGCGGATCGGTAATATCAGGATGCGTGACCAGTTCCATCAATGGCACACCGGCACGATTAAAATCGACGAGGCTATGTGCGCCATCGCCGGCGTGCTGCAAACGACCCGTGTCCTCTTCCATGTGAATGCGGTGAATCCGAATCGTGTGTTCTGTATCAGCAACCACGATCTTTAACCAGCCATCGGCACACAACGGCAAATCATACTGAGAGATCTGATAGCCCTTTGGCAAATCGGGATAAAAATAATTTTTGCGGTCGAATTTTGAAAAGCGGGCAATCTGGCAATTCAATGCCAAACCAACACGCGCGAGCTTGTTGATTGCTTCGCGGTTGATCGTCGGTAATGTTCCCGGATGACCCATGCAGATCGGGCAGATGTTTGTGTTGGGATGCGTCTCGTTCGGATCATTGAGTGATTGGCAGAACATTTTTGTCCGCGTCTTCAATTCAACATGAATTTCCAAACCAATTGTCGGCACATATTCCATGGATTTAATGTATCACAAACACTCAGAAATATGAATCATGAATCAAATTACTGCACAAACACGATCTATCCACACCCAGTGCTAGTAAAATTTCTAGGACAATGGTTGTATTGAAATACTATGCGACAATATCTTGATCTTTTACATGACATTCAAAAGAATGGCGTCCGCAAACCAAACCGCACCGGTGTCGACACGATTGATGTCTTCGGCCGGCAAATCCGATTCAATCTGGCTGACGGTTTTCCGGCAGTCACCACCAAAAAGCTATTCCTCAAGGGTATTATTCACGAGTTGCTATGGTTCCTCACCGGCAGCAGCAATATCAAATACCTACGAGACAACGGCGTGCACATTTGGGATGAGTGGGCCGATGAACAGGGCGAGCTGGGACCGGTGTACGGCGTTCAGTGGCGCTCATGGCCGACAGCTCAGGGTCACACCATCGATCAGTTATCACAGATTATCCATCAGATCAAAACCAACCCGACCAGCCGGCGCATCATTGTGAGCGCCTGGAATGTACCCTACATTGATCAGATGAAATTGCCGCCGTGTCATTGCCTGTTCCAATTTGACGTAACGGACGGCAAACTTTCCTGCCAACTTTACCAGCGCAGCGCCGATATGTTTCTGGGTGTTCCTTTTAACATTGCCTCGTATGCGCTCCTCACCATGATGATTGCTCAGATAACCGGCCTGGAACCAGGTGATTTCATCCATACATTCGGCAGCGCACATATCTATGTCAATCATCTTGACCAGATTAACGAACAGCTCAACCGCTCAGTACGTCCACTTCCTACGATGATGATCAACCGAGATGTTGCTTCACTATTTGATTTCCGCTACGATGACTTTCAGTTACTTAATTACGACCCGCATCCACCAATCAAAGCCGAGGTAGCAGTATGATCACATCAATTATCGTCGCTATGGATTTACAACGCGGCATTGGCAAAACCAACGGCCTTTTATGGCGGCTTCCGCGAGACATGCAACGCTTCAAGCACACGACGACCGACCACCCGGTCATCATGGGACGTAAAACACACGAGTCGATCGGCAAACCATTACCTAATCGAGACAACATTATCGTCACACGACAAAAGTACAACGCACCGGGTTGCCATATTGTCAATTCGTTGCAGGATGCCCTCGATTGCGCAGCCGCGATCAATCATCTCAAAGCGCATGTCGAGACCAACTCAAAAAACGGCAACGAAGTATTTATCATCGGCGGCGGCGAAATTTACACTCAAGCGCTGCCGCACGCTGATCGGCTGTACATCACGAAGGTACACGATCTTTTTCCGGCGGATACTTTCTTCCCGCACTTCGATCTGACAACCTGGCAAGAACGCATACGCGAAGATTTCCCGACCGATACCAAAAATCCGTATCCGATTTCTTTCCTGACATATTTCAGAATAAAATAAGCGTTCCTAACGGATACGCTTTTTAATTCCCGGTGGCAGAACACGCACAATATTTTGATGAATTGCCTCCATACTGAGCAAAATACCATGCGGCGCGCATTCAATCACCTTAAAATCTCTGGGGAACAAAGCGATCGCGTCGAGGTACGACTGCTCAGCATTCTTTAAATGTTTGCTATCAGCTTCGTGAATATCGCGTTTTTTGCCTTTCAAATAATCACGGTCGTGTTTGCGAGAGATAAGCTCATAGCTAATGGTGTGCGGCACATGCAAAAAGATATTCAAATTAGGTTTTGGAATACCACATTCGACGTATTCAAAATCATGAATCCAACGCAATAGCTCACGTCGTTTATCACGATCAGAAATCTTCGCGCCTTGATGCCCCATGTTCGAAGCAGTGTAGCGATTAGCAATCACTATTTTCTCCTGCTGTAATGTCTTCCGAATCTCAGCCGCCAAATGAAAACGATCGAGCGCGTACATTACCGAGGCAACTTTGGGACGCACAGCAGTACTGACACCGTAGTGGCCATTTAAATAGTTTTCAACAAAATAGGCTGACGACTGGCCGTACTGCGGAAAATCGATCATCGATACATCGAAACCGGATGTCTGTAATCTCTCCACCAACAAACGGCACTGTTCAGTTTTACCTGAACCATCAGTGCCTTCTATCACAATCAATGTCCCCGAACGATTCGCTCGTTCCATAAAAATTCTCCTTTAAACTGTTATTGCTTTGACACTTTTGCTAAAACAATATCCTGTTGTTTTTGGTACTTGCCTTTTTTATCTTTGTAGGATTGCTGACATATCTCATCAGCCTCAAGGAAAAGAAATTGCGCGATACCCTCGTTGGCATAAATCTTAGCCGGCAACGAGGTCGTGTTGGAAATTTCAAGTGTCACAAAACCTTCCCACTCCGGTTCCAGAGGCGTCACATTTACAATCAAACCGCAACGGGCATACGTCGATTTGCCCAAACATATCACCAGCACATTCCGCGGGATCCGAAAATATTCCACGGTACGCGCCAATACAAAAGAGTGCGGTGGAATAATACACGTGGCACCCTTGAAATCAACAAATGATTTCGCGTCCATTTGCTTAGGATCGATCATCGAGTTGTTAATGTTCGTCGCAATCTTAAACTCATTATGCAATCGGGCATCATAGCCGTATGACGACACACCATGCGAAATAACACCCTTGCTCACCTGTTTTTTACCGAACGGCTCGATCATCCCCTTCTGAGCCATATCAGTAATCCAACCATCATGTTTTAATCCCATAATATTATTTGCACAAATTGTGCAAATCTTAAACTTCACTCTATGTGAGCTAAGTCTATAAATAAAAATCCACATGACCAAGCGATGGTGTGGAAAGACTGTGGATAAACATCCAGCATGACACCTGTAGTTGACGTAATACAGATAATATGCTATACATACGTAGCAGTATATTAATAAATAGAGGTGACAAAGAATGAGTCAAACAATGGTAACACTTCCGATCGTCGGAGCAGTAGACGCAGCGCGGGAATTCCTGGGACCAAATCCGGTATGGCGACCGGAGAATGATTATCAGGGCATATTTCTAGGGGAATACTATGAGCCGGGACTGATTGATATGAAGCATTTTAATCCCGATGAGCTCAAGCACTGTGCTTCACGCTCAGCGAGTATTGTCGACAAGTTCTTCGCTGACAATAATTTTCCGGAGATTAAAATGGATCAGCCGCCGGATGACGGTTTCGTTACCGGCAGCATTTTACGGGTGCTAACTGAATGGGTACAAAAAGGTATCGAAGAGCCCCTGATTGCAAAAAATAAAAAAGAGTATCCCGCTTTCCGTCTCGAATCGCATCAGGTGAGCTATTTTTCTTCACCCCACCACAATGAGCTCATTGCTCAGCTCGCGACTAAGAATGGCGATAGGGTTTTTCTGACTAAATTTGGAGAGGCGAACCTCGACATCTGGGAATTAGTACGGCTACGACAGAAAATCCGCAGCACACTGAAAGCTGAACACAATGCCGCATCATGGATACATATTCCAATGATCGATCTGGATCAAACTGTAGATATCAACTGGATTCTGCGTTTGAATACGCGGAATCAGGAAGGTATAAAATATCTTATCACTCAAGCGGTCCAAAAGACTCGATTCAAAATGAATCATAAGGGCGCCCTGACTGAGAGCGGTGTTGGTATGGTTTTCGTAACCGAATGCATGCGCATCGAACCGCCACCACTGATTATCGATGAGCCGCCCCTACTATGGATCGAACGACCCAATGTTTCACAGCCCATAATAACGGCACATCTAACGCAGGAAGACTGGAGACAACCGGCTGACTTCTGCTGAAAATAAAAAAATTAACGCGTATAGACGCACACAAAAGCCTTGGCACAGACCAAGGCTTTTTTTATTTCCCATACTGCTACACGACTTATTTCACTTCAATTCCCATAGAACGTGCTGTGCCTTCGATGATCTTGATCGCCGCCTGGACATCATTGGCATTGAGATCGACCATCTTAGTTTCGGCGATAGCACGCACCTGATCGGTGGTAACTTTGCCAACTTTCTTTTTGTTCGGTGTTGCCGAACCTTTTTCAAGACCAGCCGCTTTACGCAACAAAAAGGCTGCCGGCGGAGTTTTTAAAACAAATTCGAACGTCCGATCTTCGTATACGGTAATCTCACACGGAATAATCTCACCCATCTTTTCACGGGTTGCGTCATTAAAGCGCTTGACAAAGTCACTGATATTCAAGCCATGCGGACCAAGTGCCGTACCCACCGGTGGTGCTGGCGTGGCTTTGCCCGCTTCAAGCTGCAGTTTTAGCATTGTTTTTATTTTTTTAGCCATAGACTATAAGGTGATTACACGACTCATCGTGAACCATCTCTGTATTAAAATTAAATCTTCTGTACCTGTAAGAAATCGAGCTCGACGGGTGTATCACGACCGAACATTGTCACTAGTACTTTCACGCGGCCGCGCTCTTCATCTACTTCGGACACCTTGCCGTCAAAATCCTTGAATGGTCCGTCGGTGATCTTCACGCTATCGCCGACAGCGATATTGAACGTGTACTTGGGTTCGTTGACACCCATACGCTTCATCAGCGTGTCCACTTCCTCGGTAGCCAGCGGTGTCGGAATAACACCGGCGCCAATAAAACCGGTGACATTGGGTGTATTACGAACCACATACCACGAATCATCCGTAACAACCATCTCCACCAGCACATACCCAGGATAGATCTTTTCCTCAATCGTCTCGCGTTTACCGGACTTGATCT
>CAZHOA010000006.1:0-12535 GCA_964534385.1 uncultured Candidatus Saccharibacteria bacterium
TTGTGATTTTCAAGCTTTCTGTATTATACAAATAATAATATAAAATGTCAAATATACATCACACTCCTCGTGTCTTCATCATCATATTGCAATACAACAACGCTGTGCGCACGCTCGCCTGTCTTGAAAGCGTTGAACAATTAACCTATAAAAATAGAAGCGTAATCGTTGTGGATAATAACTCTCATGGTAATGAATACGAGAGGATATATGATACTCTACAGGGACGGCCTGGATACCACATCATCCGCAACGCAGACAACAACGGCTATGCTGCCGGCAATAATGTTGGTATACGTTACGCTCTTTCACGCGATGCGGATTACGTACTGGTTGTTAATAATGATGTACTATTGCCATCAGATTGTCTTGAACCAATGGTCGCTATGGCGGAATCCGAGCACGCTATCGGTATGGTGGCACCGGCCATCCAAGAGGCGAATGCCATAAATTACGGAGGCCGTGTATCATGGTTGCACAGCACATTACAGCAGAATTATACGAAGCCACACTCAAAGATCGCAGAACCGGACTTTCTGATCGGCGCCTGTCTTTTAATGAAAAAAGCTTTGATCGAACATGTTGGCATGTTGGATGAACGATATTTTTTGTATTTTGAGGATGCCGAATACTCGCTACGCACCAGAAAACATGGCTGGCGTATCATTGTTATGCCCGAAGTTGTCATTACTCACGCCGTTTCAGCATCAACTCGTACGTTAGGCGCAGCTCGGTTACTCAGACTACACTATCGAAATAGTTTGTTATTTAACAGCACGCATGCGCCACTCAGATTTCGTATTTTATTGCCATTATGGTCCTTGTATTGTATAGTAAAGCAGCTTGTAAAATATATAGTCCAGCCAGCACAACGCGATACAGCTCTGAGTATTGTCGCTGGAATACGGGATTTTTATGTAGGGCGTTTCGGAAAAATATCGTAATCAAGAGTACGCATCGGCACCATATTGTCTTATCATACTATATAGCTGATGCGGCTTTTTTACCGCGGTGATCACTGTCGGCATCGAATGCGAATCATTAGAAGGCGAGCGATGGGGTATTGGCAGAATTGTTGAAAAAACATTAACCCAAATCGCGAAGACCCCGAATCTCAGCGACAGTTTTCGATTTCGCCTTTTTTTCAAAAAAGAGATACCAGACATGGCATGCCTCGATCATCCAATATTCGAGAAAAAAATCCTCGGCATTCCATTACTTTCAAAATTGAGCGGATTCCTGAATCCGGCTTCGTTTAGTTTGTACTATTACATACTTTTACCAATGTATGTTTGGTGGCGACCAGTTGATGTCATGTATTTTCCTAATTATATGCTACCGATACTTTTTCGGGGTAAATCTATTGTCCTGCTAACGGAAGACGTATATCTTGAAGCACGAGAACGGCGTAATCCATTCCGTTATAGATTAGCCTACCGCATCTTCACATCATGGGCAGCACGTCATGCCACCATGATCGCGACTATTTCCCGTGCCTCCAGAAAAATGGTCACACAACTCTTCCATATTCCTCAACATAGGACATTTGTAAATCATTTGGGTATAGAGATAGCAGATCAATCTCAGCATGCAGATACAGTATTCAATACTGAATTTATTCTCTATGTCGGCCAGGCATTTCCGCGTAGACGGCTCTACGAGACAATATTAGCTTTTGAAAAGATTGCCCGGTCATTTCCGAATATGCAGCTCAGGATCGTGGGTCATGACCGTTATCATCCACCGGTCATTCAGACTCTGGTAGCAACGACAAACCAGCGCTTGGGACGACAAAGAATAATCTATACAGCTTCCGTGTCCCAAGACGAGCTCATATCTTTATACAAAAACGCTCGTGCTACTATTTATATTTCTGCCAATGAGGCGTTCGGCTTGCCACCGCTTGAAGCCTTAGCACACGGCAGCGTACCTATCGTCGCCAATACCGAAGTTACACGAGAATTGTTTGGAGAATACGCCTTTTTCGTTGAGAATGACAAAGATGTAGACTGCATTGCCCGAACTATTACGACAGCTTTAACAGACAAGAGCACCCGCAACAATATACAGACCAATGGTCCTGCATTGATCCGGTCATATACCTGGGATGGTCACATGCGGAGACTTCTAGATGCTATCACACACATTGTATATGAAAAAAACTAGTTATCTGATCGTAGCTCATATTATAATCTCTAGCCTGGTTATTATAGGCTGGATACCGAGGTTTATCATTGTTCCTTGGATGTTCATTGTAGTGTCCTGTCTTTTTTTAATTCCTCTGGAGGAAAATATTATTTTTTTTGTAAGCTCAATACCTTTTTTTATAGCTTTACCAATCACATCGACATTTGATTCATTGAACGCATGGCGTATTGTCTCGATAGTCATTTTTGTACGTTGGATATGCCAGAAACTTACAATCACGAAAATTATACATGAGGTCAGGTTGTGTCTCAAAAAACCGATCGTGTACATACAGCAACACTACGGAGCAGCCATATGCTTTGGGCTGTTATTGTGCGCTATCGTCTCACTAATCCATGCTAGCGATATAGCAGCAGGCATCAAACGAATTGTCTATTTTATCAATCTGTCACTGGTGCCCATAGTACTCTGGGATCTGCTGAGCCACAGAGAATCGAGCAATACCATATTCAACAGAATAATACGCAGCATCTATATCCCTGTTATTCTCGTTACGATCGCTGGTTTCATACAACTCATATCAACATACTTTGTAGATATTTATGGCTTTGTTCATGTGTGGGGGGAGGTGATTGATCGCAACTTGTTTGGTTCGGCGTGGTCGTATATCGCAATCCACAAGGGCAATACGTGGTTTGCCTATTTCGGTGATCAGCTATCACTACGCATGTTCTCGCTCTTTCCCGATTCGCACTCATTCCCCATCTTTTTACTCTTGGGCTTGCCAGCTGTGCTTACGGTCAATTGGCACTCTCGTTGGCGCTATTTGAGTATACCGGCGATACTTCTAGCAGCATTACTCACGGGCACACGAGGTATTTGGGCAGGCAGTATTATCGCCGGCTTATGGTGTCTTATATTGTATTTTTTTGTAGCGCAACACCACATAGCTACACGAGATACAATCAAAAAAACAAGTTACATTATACTCATTTTCTTTAGCCTTTTTCTGATTGCCTATCCTATTTTTGCGTCACCACAATTCAGGCTCGCCAAAAATCACGATAGCCTCATTTTGCACAGATTGCATTCGATTATCGAGTTCGGAGAGACATCAAACGGCCAACGGATTTTAATATGGAAAGCAACACTGCGTGCTATCGTCAGACATCCATTGGTTGGCGTTGGTATCTACAATTTTCCGACGATACTCGATCAGGATATTGGTCTTGGTAAGGCCGGCTCCTCGGCACACAATATATATCTTCACGTCTTTGCCGAGATGGGTATCGGCGCCTTCCTCCTGGCATTACTCTTTATCTTGTTGTTACTACGGAACACACGTAGCATCATGCTACACACTAATGACCCTGGGGAACGTGTATATTTTACTGGCCTACTCATCACACTGGTATGGATATTTGCCTACCTCATGACCGACGTCGCTTTGTTTGATGAACGAACGTTTCTGCTGTTTGGCATTACCGTAGCCTGTATTTGGGGACATAAAAAGCGAAGTAACATACTTCGCTAAAGAGCTTCAGAGCACAGCAACGTCTTGAACACCTTCGCCACCGGCATCGAAGACAGCTTCGATCACCAAACGAACCCCGATATGCTGATTTAATTTTATAACTAATTCACTAAGCGCCTGGAAAGCACGAATCGTATCACAGTAAAATACTTTGATGAATATAGTACACGAAAACGCGTGAGGCTTGCCGTCAATACCAAAGATAGGTACGCATTCGGTTGAAAGTTCGCCCTCAATACCTAATGCGGCCAATAATGCATCCCCTCGAAAATCAGGATCATTTGCATTGTGTATAATGTCGCAAGTAATCGTATCAATTTCCAAACCGCGTACCGCTTTTGCCATCGTATTACACCTCTCATCTCATATTAATCTTGGTTAATCGTGGGACCTATCACTATCTTTACTTTTACTATTAAAATAGAATACTATATACTTTGTCAATATACTCCATGGCACAACCTCTTGTTACAATTAATTTAGTCGTACGAAACGGCGAGAAATATATACGACACTGCCTGAATGCGGTTCGACAGCAGACATACGGCGAAATCGAGGTCAACATTATTGATAATCAGTCCACAGACGCCACGCCTGACATCGTCGCGCGTGAATATCCTCAGTTCAACCTCATCCGCCAATCACAGAACCTAGGCATGTGGCCCGGCCAAGAAGTGGCATTACGGTATAGTCATGGCATCTATATTGTGGGTCTTTGCGTTGATGTTCTTCTTGATGCTCATTTTCTTGAATACGCTATTCCTGAATTTGAGAAAAATCCCCATTTAGGCGCGCTCCAAGCCAAGATATATCAATACACTATAGCAGGCAATTCGCAGGTGCATTATACAAATCTTATTGACACATGCGGATTCAAATTATTCCGATCGCGCCGTGTTATTAATATAGGTCAGGGCGAAGAAGATAGGGGACAATACGACGATAACGGGACCGAGGCCTATGAAATCTTTGGCGTCGAAGGTGCGGCTCCCATCTTTCGACGATCGACACTTGAGGACATCCGTATTGAGGGCTATTTCGCTGATCCTGACTATTTCTGGTATGGTGATGATTTCGATTTTGCGTGGCGAATGCGCCTTTTTGGCTGGCAACAGAAATTTAGCCCAAGAGTCGTTGCATACCACGACCGGTCAACAACGAAAGCAATCAGAAAAAAAATATTCGGATTGGGCGAATTTATAACTCTACGACAACAGATTCCCATTCGCAAACGCGCCCTGGATTATCGGAACAAAATATTCACATTTATCAAAAACGACCATGTAAGTAATGTCCTACGAGACCTGCTACCTATCCTTGCCTACCAGATACCGCTCCTAGGGTACTATCTAGTATTTGAAACGAGGATATTATTGATAGTTCCGACGATCATCAGATACCTCCCGCGTATGATACGGCGCAGACGCGAGATCATGAAAAAAGCACGTTGTTCTGCATCAAGTATACACTCTTGGTTCCAATAAATATGGACAACATGCAATTACCAGAGCAATCATATCAAAAAATTAAACCGCCAAAATCATGGCTGAAGTTTTTAATTCCTTTGATGGTAGTGGGCGTTAGTGTTGGCGGTTATTATCTCATAACAAAACCTCGATTTATAACCATCGGCACAGCTACAATTGGCACCGCTGCCAATGCAATAGACCCGACACCAACACCGGAACCCTCGGAAGAGCAGGATAATCCAATGCCTCAACCCAACAAAGATCAGCTCAATGTCCTAATCCTCGGCATACGTGGTGAAGACGATCTACAAGATGGCGGACTCCTGACAGATACGATGTTAATCGCCAGTATCAACAAAAAAACCGGCCGCAATGTATTGATTTCTATACCGCGGGATCTCTACATCAACATGCTCGGAGTACACGGCAAAATTAACTCAGCCTACGAACATGGCTACCAGCAGCGCCAGGGAATTCCGATAGCCTCCGAAATAGTATCACGGATTACCCACCTCTACATCAACAAAGCAATTGTTTTTGATTTCAAAGCATTCGGTACCATCATAGACACCCTGGGCGGGATAGATGTGACATTGGCACAACCTTTCCAGGAAACCCAACAGTGGGGATATACGTTTTCGTTACCGGCCGGCAAAAATCATCTCAATGGTGAACAGGCGCTCTATTACGCACGGTCGCGTTTTTCATCAAGCGACTTCGATCGGACACGCCGACAACAACAGATCATCCAGGCAATCAAAGAAAAAGCAGCCGCATTGGGTTTACTCAGCAGCTCGAGCAAAGTCCTTGATTTATTCACCAGTCTCAAAGATCATATCAAAACAAATTTCCAAGTATGGGATATTCAAGACGGATTTTCCCTGGTCACGGTACTTAGCAACAACAAACCGCAACAATATCAAATAACCACCGATAACTACCTCCTACAGACGAAAACACCACAGGGTGAGTATATCTTGTTGCCAAAATCACACGATTACAAAGATATACAACAGTTTATCGAGAAGATTACCACATCGGGAGAGGACAAGCACTGATACTCGGAGCGCTTTTGATTTTTTACAAAGATATTGTACAGTATCAGGATGCCAGAGCTATCCATAATCGTCAGCCATTTTCGAAAGCCCGACATGCTAGCCCTATGTTTGGATTCACTACAGAAGGAAACGGAGCATATGGATCGGGAGATTATCGTCGTGGATTCGATGACCATGCATGAGACGCAGCTCATGATACATGAACGATATCCAAAGGTTATTTTTCTGCCATTCCAAGAGAATATCGGCTATTCCCGCTGTGTTAACGCCGGACTCAATCGCGCAGAGGGACAGTATATTCTCATTATCAATTCTGATGTCATTATTACGCCTCAGGCGATTGATCATATGCTGGCCATGATAAAACAGCATCCTGATATCGGTCTTTTAGGTCCACGGTTACTGAACTTTAATGATACGCCGCAAAGATCATACTTCCGATTCTATACACCATCAACGATCCTCGCTCGTAGAACTTTTTTAGGGAAATTACCCTATTTTAAAAAGGTTGAATCACATTTTCTGATGGACGATACCGATCCATCGCAGATCCAAACCCCTGACTGGATTATGGGATCGGTTATGTTGACTCATCGCAAAGCAATCGAAAAGGTCGGATACATGGATGCAAAGAATTTTTTTATGTATTTCGAGGATGTTGATTGGTGCCGTCGTTTCTGGCATAATGGTTACAAGGTTGTATACTATCCACAGGTCGTCATGTATCACTATCTTGGACGAGCCTCTAAATCAAAATTCGGTATTTTCGATATTATATTCAACAAGCAAACACGCTGGCATATCACAAGTGCCATTACATTTTTTATAAAGTATCGCACACTGGACCGTCTTAAATCGTAAATCAATATGCAAAGAAAATCTCTTCTACCGTTCCTTTTGATCATTACCCTTGGCATCGGCTTTTGGCTTGGTTCTCTCTATCAGAACCAAACCACTCCACTAGCATTATTTCACAAGGTCAATCCGATCGATAGCCATGCGCCGGAGAACGTCGACTTTGGTCTTTTCTGGCAGGCATGGAATACAGTTCATACCAAGTATGTTGACCAGAGCAAATTAAATGATCGCGACCTGGTCTTTGGAGCCATCGACGGCATGGTCAAGAGCATCAAAGATCCCTATACAGTCTTCTTCCCACCAAAGGAAAGTGAGGGATTCGCACAAGAGATCAATGGTTCTTTTGGCGGCATTGGCATCGAAGTCGGCATTCGTAACGATGCTTTGACCGTCGTGGCTCCTATCAAAAACAGTCCGGCAGAAAAGGCCGGCCTATCGGCGGGTGATAAAATACTTAAAATTGAGAACAAACCAACCGACGGCATGAAAATAGACGAAGCAGTCAACCTCATACGCGGGAAAATCGGTACCCAGGTACATTTGACCTACCTACATAATGCAAAAGATCAACCTAAAGACATTACGATCACCCGTGATACCATCCGCGTACCAGCCGTAGAGTGGAAATTGATTGACAATCATATAGCGCATCTCCAAGTTTTGATATTCAATAAAAACGTAGACGCTGAATTCCAAAGGACAGCTCAAGAGATTCTGCACTCGAAGGCCGATAGCATCATCCTCGATTTACGTAATAATCCCGGCGGTCTCCTTGACTCTGCGATTGATCTAGCCGGATATTTTATGAGCCCTGATCAGATCGTAACTACCGAAAAATCGGGTAATGGCAACGATATGTCCTTTAAGACACAGGGTAATGCCAGTCTTAAAAAATATAAGTTAATTATACTCCTGAACAAAGGATCGGCTTCGGCCTCAGAAATACTCGCCGGAGCACTACATGATACCAATGCAACAGTCATTGTGGGCGAGAAAAGCTTCGGCAAAGGATCAGTGCAAGAAGTTGTTGACTTACCACAAAAGACGTCATTAAAAGTCACCGTAGCCAAATGGTTTACCCCCAAGGGCATATCGATTAATGAGAATGGCATTGCACCCGATTATACTGTCGAGCGATCGGTAGATGACATAAAAGCCGATAAGGACCCGCAGCTCGACAAGGCAAAATCACTTCTAATAACCCCTTAAAACCATGAAGGTCATTTTTCTCAAAAATATGAAAGGGGTCGGGCAGATAGGGGAGATCCGTAATGTATCCGACGGTTATGCCCGCAACTTTCTCATTCCACGTGGGATTGCGTCCCCCGCGCACAGACAGAGCGTAGAGCAGGCTGCTAATCTTCAAGCTCATCAACATGACCAACTATCCATTCAGAAAGAAAAAGCCGAACAGATCGCCCTCAAGTTAGCAAACCTATCAATACAATTCAAAGAAGAATCCAACACCGAAGGTAGCCTCTATGGATCCGTTGATCAGTACAAAATTGCTCAACAAATTCACAAACAGACTCACATACTTCTGAGCGAAGAGCAGATTATACTGGATAACGGCCACATCAAGCATATCGGCGAACAAGACGTCAAACTAGTGCTCCATCCGGATGTTATGGTGAATCTCAAAGTCATCATTAATCCCAAATAAAAAAAGCCCCATATGGGCTTTTTTTATTGCTCAACCTCGTTCGATTCTCTGTTTCACGGGCCGACCTTAGACGATACTAACCACTTTGATTATATGTTTGTTGCCGTTAAAGCGTTTTTTCTTCTGGGTTTTGTAACTGACGACGCCTTTTTCAAAGGCATATAGGGTATCATCTTTGCCCATGCGAACACCCTTACCAGCGACAAAATGAGATCCTCTCTGACGAACAATAATATTGCCAGGCAACGCACCTTGGCCCGCGTACAACTTAATACCTAGATATTTAGGCTGAGAGTCGCGGCCTAGTGTTGTCGTACCCTTGGCTTTTGTATGTGCCACAGTTAGACACGATTATAGACGATGAACAGAGTTAGACTCTTGATGCACTATGTACTATAATCGTACATTATACTACCTCGATAACAATAAAATGATGATAACAAAAATCGTAGAATTCGTCAAAAAGGAACAAAGCAATATAGTCCTGTCTGTGACTGTTGTACTCATAACCATAACCAGTTTTAATTTGGGCAGGTTAAGTGGTCTTCAACACGTCAAAACACCTATTTCGATTACGGATATGCCAATACCTCAGCATGACCTTTTAGCCGATGGCTCGGAGCATGTCACGCGACCACACCCAACAGATGGCCAGGTTATCGCCTCAAAGCTAAGCAAGTCAAAATATTTCTATTACACCTGGTGTAGGGGAGCTAGTCGTATTGGCTCAAAAAATAAAGTTACATTTCCCAACACCGCCGCTGCAATTGCAGCAGGTTTCTCGGTGTCACCGACATGCCAGTAACGTAAACGGTTATAAAGCTCGTGAACCGTGTGTTCTTAATCGAATACCGCTCTCTGAATATAAAAATGCTTGGTCATTATTCAACTTTATCAATAAGACCAAGCTCTTTTGCCTCTTTTGCGTTAAAGATGCGCTCTTCCTGACTCCATCGACGCAGTATTTCAATCGTTTGCTTGCTACGGAAGGCAATCAATCTAAGCACCTCCTCATGCTCTCTGCGCTTTTC
The DNA here is from genome assembly GCA_964534385.1 of uncultured Candidatus Saccharibacteria bacterium. Classification (GTDB taxonomy): domain Bacteria; phylum Patescibacteriota; class Minisyncoccia; order 2-02-FULL-40-12; family IGHO2-01-FULL-4-A; genus CAYUQA01. The sequence continues at coordinate 9,762 of CAZHOA010000006.1, forward strand.
CTGAATGTATTGATTGACTTGTGGATCATCCACGCGTTTATCGCCAAAATCAGCCGCATGCAATAATAATGTAGACCGTGACCATGCAAGACGCTTACGACAATTCTGTAATATATCAAAAGCGGCCGAATGGGCAATACCAATCACAACACCATCGACAGGAGCTATGTGTTTCGCGATACTCTGATTCCAGGGATTACGAGCCTTGATAACGTCACACAGCTGTACAGCCGGCTCAACATCGCCACCAGCTGAGTTAATGAGCAACCGTATCGGCCGACTATTCTGTGCACGAAGATAAAGAATACATTTCGCGAGAACCCTATATTGTTCCTGATCAATATCATCAAATAGGATAACACAGCGTTTTTTTAAAAAGGGGAGTTGAAACACCATCGGATCGGGATCGTTTCTGGTCATGCGATTTGTTAAATCGAACGACCGTATCATATCACGTAAATCCATTATTATCACCACCTTTCAAAAGAGCATTTCCATCTCTAGTATCGCTAAACCAAACCCTAATGTCCAGCAATGTCTTTTTAGCGTTTTTTAATGTCGGGTTAATCAAGCGATATAACGCTCAAGCTTAAATGCCTGGACAGTTTATATTTAAATTGCTGAGCTTACATAAAAGATAGATCAGCCTGGTTTATTCATATAACGAAAGAGGCAAGGGAGAAATACATGGCCGCTACCAGTCTTGCCCCCAACATCTCACCGAATCAAGAGAGATAGACTTACTGTCGCACAATAAAAGTTGTGCGACGTATTATACCTATAGAGGTGATTCTAGGTTAGCCCCTTCGAACACCAGAATCATTGCCACCAATTCAAAGCAAGTACGGTGCCTCAGCTATTCACAAAGACCTGGTCCAAAGTATATATGCTGCCGCGTATTAAGGCCCTGATGAATTTGAGGTCTTTTAATGACCTATATGGTGTTTGGTGTACCGAGATTGTATCTGGCTTAAATTAAATTCAAAATTAAAACCCGAGCCAAAGATCCAAGTATTATTCAGCTAATAAGGCCGAGGACCAGAAAGAAAGGAGACTAACAAGATGCTCAAGGCATAGCAAGGGCATAGTTATACAAGCATAAAAGATGCTACATGGCTGTATTGTTGATAACTTTAAGAATACAGATGAGCGTTCATCAAATTAAAAAATAAAACCTAATATATTGTGCGACATTATGCGTAGGGTATTAAGTTATCAACATTATCAATGTTAGTAACAAAGAGATGATTTTCCGGCAGTAAATAATTCTTTGGAAATTGCATTAAAAATCAAACACTGTTCTACTTTAAATGCTAAAAACCTCTCTCCCCTTTTCTCTCGCCCAATCATTACAATTTCCCATTCAGACTATAGACTAAGAAAACCAAAAGACGATTCATAAATCGTCTTTTGGCGTTACAATCCCCTTCTTCGATTGAGACACGATTAGTTAAAGGAAAATATAAGCTATTGTGAAGAAACCTGACTAGTAGCATTCGTCACTGAACTAGTATTGCCAATTGCAGCTTGAGACGACGATTGTTGTACTTCAGAATTCACAGTCTGAGTTGGAAACGGTGTAGGCTGAACTTTATCTACCGCTGATGGCTGAGCTGAATCAGAGCTGCCCGCATTTGTAGTATTAGTCGAGTCAATGGCCGAAGGCTCAGGTGAAACTGTAACTACTGGAGTTTCCACAGGCGTACTAACAGGAGTCGAGACTGGACTAGGAGTGGCGCTTGGTGATGGTACTACTACATCAGCTCTATTTTCACTCTGCTGTTGATTAACAGTACAAGATCCTTGTTTTGTCTTCAGTTCACCATTGCTAACGGTAATACAATAGGCTTCGCCGGTCACACTATCATGGGTTGTGTAGCCCGCTGATGACTCAATACTATCGGTCTTAATGGAATTCGTCTCTAAAAATTGGCTGGCCAGCTTATTTACTTTAATCAAGCCTTGCTCGAAGACAATCCCCAAATTCTCTTTTAGATACCCATAAAGAGCGCTAAATAAATTGGATACATTAATCGTACTCTCGCCCACCAATATTGAATTTCCAGAAAAATTCGCTAAAGAACCATTGGTGTCCAATTCTACCCCGGCATAATGTGGATTAATCAGAACCAAGATTGTTTCTTTAGCTGAACTGGACGAAGCTGACTCAAGCGCAATACCAATTACTCTTCCAGACTTTGTAGCCTTCATGGCCATACCTGCCTTAGTTCCTGATGATGTTAAATAGTCGCCTTTTTTAATATCACCATTCTCCAAGGAAATCTTTACAGGAACTCGACCAGTCAACGCTACTAGCACGGATTCTGGACCAGAAACATAGTCTTGGGCTAACTTACCAGTCAAAACGCCTTTTCCGGATATGATGATAGCTGGATTTGTTGGTACAACTCCTACCAATCCGCCATCGTAGGCCTTAGCGGTTTTAACAACTGATGATGTGGTATCATCATCTGAATTAAGTGAAACTAACTCGCCCTTCGTTATATCACTAGAAACTGCAGGAAATTCCTCAGCTAAGTCGATACAACCGTTGGTCGCAGTGTTAGTCCCCGTACAGTTTGAGGCAGCACCGCGTGAGAGAATACTACTATGCAAGGCTAATTTACCGTTATTACTCATTGAGGCTAGCAAAACATTATTACTATCTCGGAAATCAATTATATTTAGACTGGTAGCACCGGAAGCAGATGCAGGAAGCGTTACCTTGAAAATTCCACTACCACTTGCAGCAAGAGATACTGCTGAGATAGAAG
>CAZHOA010000006.1:12635-15724 GCA_964534385.1 uncultured Candidatus Saccharibacteria bacterium
GTTACCTTGAAAATTCCACTACCACTTGCAGCAAGAGATACTGCTGAGATAGAAGCGACATACCCATGCACTCTTGTTGATTTTATCTCAAATGTAGATGAACCGATCGAAACTGGATCATTCTCATTGATAATGAACTTACTTCTCGATCTCGAAGTATTAATACTTCGTGGTGCACCTGTACCCACTGAAACGAAGGCACTGGTCTGTGGGAACTCTAAACCACCACGCAAGGAAAGTACTCCGCCGAAGCTTAAGGAAGCTGTCGTAAGGTTGCTTGAATCCTGAACTAGTAGAACGCGTCCAGCTGAAGTAGCAGAAGTAGACGCTACTGTCGTTAACTTTAATACATTGCCAGTAGTCAAAGAAAGTGCTGATAAGGAAGCCAGTGCACCAGACGTAGCGTTTGTTCTAACCATGAAAGCTACACCAGAGGTTAAACCACTGGCAGAAATAGATGCTACATTACCGGATGTTGTTGAAGAATCACCAATCTCGAAACTAGCTTCAGTCGCGACACCAGGATTAACACCGAAACGAGAAGCATTGGTAATTTCAAAATTCGTTGAAAGAGAAACGCCACCATAAAAAGTAGTCAGCCCGGAGATCGAAGCTGTACCACCCACTTCTAAACTAGCGTCAGTAGCGCCTCCAGCATTAATACCAACACTGTTATTGCCGGTAACTTCGAAGTTGGTTGAGACCGAAGCACCACCATTTAATGTAGTAGCACCAGTAACGGTGAGTGAGGTTGTGAGACTTGTGCTTTTGTTAACCGTAAGATTTCCATCAACAGTTACTGTTCCGTTGCCGCTATTTGGAGTTATACCAAAATTGCTATTTGGTGCGGTAAGGGAACTGGCATTGTACGTTGTGTCACCTATCTTCAAACTACTTCCAAAAACATCGGAATTGACTGAACCGACTTGAACACTGACAGTTTGAGTACCACCACCGCCACCCCCATTGGAAGTATTAAAACCAACACTGACATTGCGATCAAGAAAAGCTCTAACATCTCTAACCTGATTCTGTAGATCAGTAATCTGAGAATTGCTTGAGTTAGTATTCACGGGCAATAACTCTTTGATGACCGACGTGAGGTAGTTCCTATCTATAGTCTGCTTAGCAGGCTGAGCAACAGGACTTTGCTTTGGCAACAAAGAGTTTATCGCTTTTTTGGTTGCGCTGAGTGCGATTTGGTCATCAGCATTGAATAGGGCAACTCTGTGTGTTGTTTGGCGTATGGGAGCTTTCGCAGCGGTACTAGGTTGTATATCCGAAGTTTGATCATTTTTTTCATCAATCGTCACTTCAGCAGGATGGTAGCTTTTTTGTATTAAAACGTTTGAACCTATATTTGCTCCCAAACTGTGCTTTTTATCTTGTGTACTAGCAAGATGCATAGCACTCATCTTGTCCGCCACAGAAGTAATATTTCCCACGAGACTACTAATTAAACCGTTGTGAATATCCTTTAATTGGGCTACGCCATCGGATAAGCGCTGTAAGGTATCCTGTTTATTAAAATAGTTTACAAATGAATTTATAAACTCAAAACCCTTCAATGTCGACCCCTTATCATTATCAAAATAACCCAATGAATAGAAAGGAACGAGAACCGCGAAAAGACTTAAGATTAAAAACGAGAAGATTCTTGCATTCAAAAAAGATCTTTTTAAATGCTTTTTAAAGGTACTCTTATTTTTTCCCATAGAAAAGTAATTTAATTAGCTTAGTTTTTATAGCTGATTAAATTATACTTCCGAAGGATTCTAAGTACCAAGTTGATATGTGGATAATTATTTTTATATCTCCCTCTTTGGCAACTTAGTTCGGCACTTTTTTCTAATGACTAGAAAGTAAAATTGATTTCTATTAAAAATCGCAAAATATCAGACAAATCGATATTATATTAAACTTTATAATACTTTATATAATTAATTAAATTATATAAAGTATTATAATTATATATAATCTGCCGGGTTAACAGATCCTTTATAGTAGTTGAAATAAAGCTGGCCATTTTTAATATAGGTGAAGAAGTCTTTGTAGAGGCTAAGGTGGACATGCGAGCCAGTGACATTTCCCGTAGCACCTTCATAACCTATGACTGTAGTATGATCTACAGCAGTCCCATTTGTTAAACCTGACGGCGCTATCATATGACCATAGACACTTACCATGTCATTATCATGTCGGATCGCTAGCCAATTACCAAAGCCCCCGTTAAACCCTGAGGCTAGAACCTTGCCAATCCCGATGGCATGAATTGGGCTTCCATAACCAGATGCTATATCGATACCATTATGAGGTTGTCCACCATAAGCGCCTCGACGTGCATATTTTGTATATCCATAACCCTGAGTCATATATGAATCATCTTCCGGCAGTTGGAATAGTTTGGAGCCCTTTGGCGGCAGGTTATGGGCAGTTATATGTACGATAAACGCCCCTTCTTTCACAGCTTCCGCCTCAATATCTTGTAACTGCTTAAAAAATTCGGCTTCTTTCTTCTCCGTAGAATCTAGCAAATCTTGATATTGCTTCTCCTGTCCTTTAGTAATTTTCAATAATTGATCTTTATTTAGTCTATTGTCATCAAGAGCAACCTTTTGATGAGTTTGCTGACTATTCAACGATTCCAAATTTACTTTTTTTCCTTCTAAATCAGCTTGATCAGCCTCAAGTTTTGCCTTTATATCTTTTAACGCAGTTAAAGATTCTACAAGATGAGTATCAATATCCTTTATCTGCTTAGTCTCATTGGTAAAATCCGATAAACTCTGACTTTTAAACAAAAAAGCCACCAAATCAACACCGTCGTGCTGGTTAATAGCCATTAAGAGCCGGCTGATATTATTTTTCTGCCTATTAATACTATCTTCAGCATCATATATCCTCTGTTCTAAATTGTTTATTTCTATCCTTGTTGAGTCGATCTCTTTTGTGGTTATAGTAATTTGGGTTTGTAGTCTTAAAATTTCATTATTTAGTATATCAATTTGTTTTTTGAGGGTACTCCCTTCTTGTTGTTTCTGACGTATGTTTTTTTTATATAATTCCGATTCTTTAGTCAGCTGTTCTAT
>CAZHOA010000007.1:0-6997 GCA_964534385.1 uncultured Candidatus Saccharibacteria bacterium
ATATTTGCTGATTATATATCAAAATTTTCATACGGTACCTACACTATACTCAGACTCATGTTTCGCGACAATGGGTTGTGTTGATAGCTGTGAGCTCATCAAGCAATGAGTGATGGTTTGGAATCAAGTATGGTACGCAAAATAAAAAACGGGGGTAAACCCCGTTCATAGTTTTTGCTGCACCCATCTTTTAATCAGTGCTGGCTTTATTGTCAGCATCGCCATAGATTTTCTCAAGGTGCCAGGTACATAAATCTGTGACTGACATTGAAGTCTCAAAACCAAGGTAGATGAATAGTGTTTGAACATACTCATCCAGGTCGGAGATCAGAACTGGTCCGTTGATCGATGTGAAGAATTCTCGATTTAATTCCCATAGTCTTTTTGAGAATGTCATTTCTGATGATGGTGGAATCGAGGCTCGAGAGATCAGGGAGATATAAGGTTGCAGATATGGCGCGCGGGCAATGGTACCGTTGGGTAGCTGTACTACCAGACCACTGGCTCGCGAACCTAAGATGAAATCGCGTAGATCGACAACATCGAAGGCATTCTGATCGAACGAATCCAGATGCTCCCGAGCGTACATAATGCGGGATTGATCGATGAGTGTTCTCATTTTCCTGATTTTAACAGACTCAGGTAACATACCCATGAGCATGTTAATGGTACTGCCAGTTGCGATGTCATCATCGACAAGCGTATAGTCACCCGGCGCTATGTTCTCTATTTGAGCTTCGACGTGAGCAAAGCCCGGTCGGCCTATCAACCGTGACGGGCGCAATTGGCCATCACACGGATAGAACAGTCGCGACGCATTGATACCGGTTCCGTTATTGGTACAGATATCAAGATTCAGGATTTTCTCCTGGCGTTCCAGGCGTCTGACATAGCTATGCTGATCATCCAGGTGATACACACGAGTTTCAATCTCAAGAGATAAATCCGGCCTTAAGACATATGCGAAGACATTCTGTAGCGCATGGAGTAGCTGTCGGCGGAAATTTTGTTTTGCATTGAGAACGTTTTCATCGCCGAACTTTGCCATCCATGGTTCGATGGCCCAATCGTCTTCATCCCGGATGACATATATCTGTTTCGGCTTCGTAATGCCGCCTTCAGCCAATAGTATATTTTTACGCCATTTGAAGTATTCAGTACTGACGGCTTCGGGCATCAAATTCATTTTCCACTTCCGAGCCGCTGAAGAAGACGTTTGCGCGTAACTTGAAAGATTTTGAGTAAAGACAATACGCGGATTATCTTTAATCCCATCCTCACTCTCCACGTCTAGGTGCTGTGGATTATCGCGTGCGATACACACACAGCCGCCGTGATTTTTAAACGCACGAGCGAACTTGGCGTTGTCACCGCCGAACACATAAAATACTTCGATTGGCGATGCTGCTTCGATGTAATGATTGATGTATGCCTTGAGGTGCCGTATGACATCAGTAAAATTAATATCAGTTGGCACAAACCGTGCTTCCCACGGGTCAACCATGAGCCAATCGCTTTCCTGGACTGCGAGCTGACTCAGGTAGATTCTATGATCGCTATTTAATTCTGCTTCACCACCGTATTTTGTGCTCACATAATCATCATGCGATGGCGAGAAGTACCCGCCGATGACAGTGTAGCCTCGTTTGCTGAGCGCATCACGTGCCACTTCCATCATAGCGATGTGGCCATGAGTGATCGGCGATAGACCGCCGGTGGTCACTAGGACAACCAGCTTACCCTCATTGTTCTGTGCAACGTGATATTGCAGTTTGTGAACCGGTGTCGTCATAAAACCGGGTACAAAATCCAGCCGATCTATCTGCTTGAGTGGGATCGCATCAATAAAGAAACCAGCTTCGTAGAGATACTGTAATGATCGATGTTTCTGATAAAGCTCGGCATACCAAGGATCTCGGAGTACCTTCCAGGCCAGATATGATATCTGTTCATGGTTTCGATTGTGTTTCAGCACTGAACGATAGGCTTCATCAACTGTCGCTCGATCTGCGCCGTGCTTAACATTTAACGCCTTATAGAGGTTGGGTTCTACTGCGAATACTGGCTGTTTCTCAATCATGCAGTCCTCCTTTTGTGAATACTATATCAGTTCGGATGATTATTTTTTCGCCGTTACCGGCGATTTCAAGTGAATCATGCAGAATCCGATGATCAAAAGCAATCGCATTGCCGGGCTCGGGATTAATACCAAACAATACCTCATATTCTCGGGCATGGCGTTGCCAATCGCGATAGTCTTTTTCGTTGAGGCGTTTATCGATCTGTGGGTCTTGAATGAATCGAGTAGTCCCGCCCGTAATGTTACGTGCTTCAAGATACAGTATCAGGCTCATCAGTGTTCGCGTACTGCTATTGTATATGTAGGGCGCATCGTAATGCGGCACCAACATGCCACCGTTTGTGTAGCGAATGAAGCGGAATAGCGGACTAATACCAATCGCTTGCCAGACACGATGATCATCCCAATCAGTCGGCGTATCATCGGCCATGAGACGTAGTGTTTCTATTCTTGATGATATTCTTTTCCAAATGAGCTGTGCCAATTCAGGACTAAACGTCGATGCTCGATATGAACCGATTCTGTCGCCTGTTTCAAAATGCGCCACAATACCATCAATACCAACCGGTAACCAGCCATGTGTGTTGGCCTGATACAGGAGTTCAGAGCGTTCATCTTCTGTGAGAACATTGTGCAGCTCGTATCCTTTGCCTTTGATCAGGGGTAGTGTCTTGACCAGGAGATTTGGTTTGCTCTTGTAAGCTCTGAGCCAGTTCATGCCACTGAAAGCGAAATTATTTACAAAATGTTCCCTGCCTTTGGGTTCGGTTTCGACGTGTACGCAACCGGTTTGCCAACCTCCGGGCACACCACTCTCCATAATATCGAGATGATATGCCGGTGAACCGACGAGATATTTGTGGGCATTGTACCGATGTAAAGCTTCCAAACGTGATGACAGAACATAGAATTGTTCTTGTGATGTTGCGTCGAGCTGACTAAGATAGATCGGACAATCGAGATCTTGGTCGAGAGACTTAAGTAGCAAGAATAACTCGACAAAATCGTATGGTGCTCCAAATACTTCTTCGTCGATCCGACCGTCGAACATATCGCCCGTTGGTTTGACGTTCAGTATGCTGTGCGGCACTCCCAGAAACACAGCGACTTTGCGGACTTCGCTCTTGTGAAGATCACTGATGACTTGGACATCGACCATGCCATCGCTGGCTTTGCCGACATAACCAAGATAAGCGCCTTCATCGCGATTGGTCGTACCGCACACAATGGCAGGCTTACCCTCTTGTGATAGTAAGCTAGTCGTGTAATAAATCGCTGGTGTCCGAGTGTATGATACTAATTGACCCGAAGCCCATGCATCACCTGTGATGTTGATAGCCGTATCGACGGCATTCTTGAGTTCGGAAAAAGCTTTCGTCAAATCGATGACATGTGGCTCGAGGCCTAACGTGGCAATCAACTCCAGGCCTCGTTGTGTCGCCTGATCCTGATTCGTTGTGAACTCAGATTTAAAAATCGGTAAAGCGATCGGTACGATTTTGATGATGGGCGAATCGGGCTGTTTAGAAGCATAGTGTACCAAAGCCAGAACGACTGCCGAATCGATGCCGCCGCTGACTGCGACAACACAGGCACGCAGTTTTGACTTTCGCATGTAATCGTTAAGAACGTTCGCCTTTGCCTCGACATATGTTTCTATGTTGAAATTGCGTCGTTGCCGTAATGTCTCGAGTAGTGTCTTTAACTGTGGCGTCAGCTCTTGCAGGGATTGCTCAGTGTGAAACTTCATCGCATTCCTCCTATTTATCAGTTGAATTTGTTAAATAACGTAGTACATATTTTAACAGTATTTATTAATTTTGTCAATATATTTGCGGCGAAATGTGCCGGACAATGTGGTGGCCCTAGCTAGGTACATTTCCTCAGACCCCATCCACCAACCCCATATTCAGCCAAAACTTCCCAGCTTTGGCTGCGAGCCTTCAGAAATGTTCTCTGCATAGTCTAAACTATGCTTCAAACATTTCTTTGACTCTCGCTCAAATCTGAAAAGTTTGATCTCGAAAGAGGGTTAGTGGATGGGGTCTTATGTCCACCAGGTTCCGGCGGACGAAGTCTGTCTTCTGTTAGCGTGTTTATCGGGCTAACTCCATGGCGCGAGCTATGGCCAATGCTTCGCTATCTATGAGAATAGCCTTGTGTGTTAGCTGTTTGGCGATATTTGATATTTCCGTACAGCCCAGGATGATACATTGAGCGCCATCATCAGTGAATTTTTCTATGAGTCCATTAATTGCTCCGATGTCCTGCATCGTTACATTGCCGCCCATGACAGCCAGGATTGCGTTGTTGACTATGGTTTGTTCGGTTTCATTGGTCGTGAGAACATGAACGTTTGCGTTTTGGAGCGGCGTCGTATAGAGGCCAACATCATGCGAGGTTTGCGAGCATAGTACGGCGACATTGGTATAGCCACTTGATTTGATTTTTTCTACTGTTACATCAATCAAATTAATAATAGGTATGGCGATGCTTGCTTGTAAATCGTTGAAAAAGTGGTGAACAGTATTGCAATCGATGATGATAATATTGGCACCGGCCTTTTCCAGTTTTTGGAGTGCGTTTTTGAGCTGATTAAGAATGCTCGTGCGTTGGTCGGCGTCATCCAGAAATCCCTCATGACTGAATTCCAAAAGTGGCAGACTATACAACACGACCGCCGGAAAATCAGCATCTTGAACGCATTTGTATTTTTGCTGACACATTTTCGTGAGTTCTACATAGGTGTCAGCACTCGCGACCGGACCCATGCCGCCCAAAATACCAATTGTCTTTTGAAACATGTATTGTATTATATCCCCTGTTGATTTTTTTGACCAGGTATTTTGTTTTTTAGTCTCGAAAAAAATGTGATGCCGTACAGGATTAGTAGGAAAATATATGGTTCAAATGGCAGACGGTACCGTGGATTAGCGACTGGGCTACTGATAACGGCAAAAATGAAAACGATTGCGGCTAGTAGTAGCACAAAAACACTTTTTTCCTTGTATGATCTCCGGATAGCTACGATAAGAAATGGAAATGTTAAGAGTCTTAATAAACTTTCAAATGTATATGGCGCTTCTTGCAGTAGCTTTTTCATGCCTGCTATTCCACCTTTTTTTATGAATACATCTGATGTATTGTCGGCAAACTCGATTTGTTCAGGATGAGCCGAGAAACGAAGGTTTGTGACAACTTCTTTTATGCTGCTGCCAAGGAAAAACGGTGCAGTTTTGATAATGTGAAATACAACATATCCGGGAATATTTTGGGATATATATTTCAAACCGACAGCATATTGAGCTTTCTCAAGAGAGTCGTGTGGATGTGCGGCACTATAGTTTTTTATGTCATATCTAACCTGATCAGTTGCCTCTGAATTGTTAATATGTCGACTAAACGATAAAAATCTTACTGCATTGTAATACGCAAGATTGTACGATCCAATCGTTGATATCGAAATACCATAGCCATATCGATAGTTCCTGATTATCCACGGTGCCAATATGAAAGATAACCCCAGTATGAAAATTAATACTGTGACGATGCTATTTCGGAACTCGATCCGATGATGGAATTTCACCAGTATAATCGCGAGGAGAATAGCCACTGGACTAACCAGTGCGATGGGACGTGTTAAGATGGCTAATCCAACCAACATTCCGCCGACTAATGATCTCTTGTATGATAATGTATCGCCCCGGACAGTATAAAGTGATGCTATAAAAAGCAGAGTAAAAAGTGTATCAGTCATCCCAACGAACGCATAATATATTGTAGTTGGTAATAATGCGTATAACCCTGTAGCTAACAGGCCAAGTTTGTTGCTCTGTAATATATTGGTTCCGATTTTATATACAATACAGGCTGTTGCAGCGACACATAAAATCTGTAACAGTATGACAAAATAAAAGAATGAATTGCCAAAAAGATATAGTGTTATGGCGAGTACAACAGGATAGACAGGGGTTCGAATTGTTTCGATGTCTGGAAAGTGCCGTGAGAAGGCATGATGTTCGACGATTGTATGAGCTATCGCATCGTATTGTCTAGCGTCGACATTGAACAAGAAAAAGTTGTGGTAATAGTCGATGCCATGCTGATATGACCAAGTATATAGGATCAGAAAAAGTATGGCATACAGGATTGAGATGCCGAGTATAATTTTTAGGGAAAAACCATTCCGCATAAAAATATTCTAACACATATTACTCTTTGCGTCTATAAAAAACAAAAAAGAGGTCGGTGCCTCAGCGTAATAATTCTTCCCAGTGTGTTTGTAGTTTATGCTCTACGTCTGCTGGATGTGCAGTATAAATATAGAAAACCTGTTGTGCGCAGCTACCGCGAACGACAAGTTTTAGACCGGCTAATATCGGCGTCAGTTTGATCCTACGATGGCCAGGTTTGCATGATACTATGTCTGCAATGACTATCTTCTCAACTTCAGGCAAGTTCTTTGCAAATACGAGTAGCGATCGCGCCGTGTCAATAATACTCTGATGGCTATTACTGAACTTTGATCCGCGCAGCAATTTCTTCGTATCTCTCATGTCTATCTTCCCCTGTGACAGTTCTGTATCGCCGACCCTAATATATATAACTTTAGCTATTACGTCAATAGCGCATCGTGATAACAAGCTCGATATTCATATGTGTGGTGACTATGAAGCTGTTTCGAGTCGAGATACCCGACGTTCTAATGCCTGATGGTCTTCCCGGTCAACTTTTTGTTCGAGTTTGTCATTAATCTCGGAAAGCTCGACTTTTATCTCAGCAATTGTTTCAATAACCAAGTCCAACTTCTTGTCTGTTGCCTTTTGCTGTTGAGCTATCGTCTGAACCTGCTCAGCCAAAAGCTGCGTATCGCTTCTAAATTTTTCATATAGTACACCCATATATTGCTGCATATCC
>CAZHOA010000007.1:7097-15578 GCA_964534385.1 uncultured Candidatus Saccharibacteria bacterium
TGACGCATTTCTGAACGAAGCTTCTGCATATCCTGACGCATTTCTGAACGAAGCTTCTGCATATCCTGACGCATTTCTGAACGAAGCTCTTGTATGTCCGTTTTTAACTCTGTTTTAAGCTCTGTGACGTCATTTTTTATTGCATAGTTTGCGTTGGACATAGACCTATTTTATCAGGTGCAACTATGCGGTCAAGGCGGTGAAAATTGGGGCAACTAATCCCGGTGCTTTAAAAGATAAAACAAGGCCAAGGGCGCAGCCCAGTTGGTGGAGCGCTCAATAAAATCAAGCCATCCGACACCAACTAAAGGTCTGACGAGTGCAGTCCAGAATCCCCAGAACGCAGCCCACAAAAGTACCGGGCGTATCGGTCTTAACAGGACAATCGCGGCAACGATCAAATCAAAAACACCGATCAGGGGCAATAACTTAGCAGCGGTTGTCATTTCAACATAAGTTAGCTGATGAATCCATCGTATCCAATCGGCCTTTCCGCCAATGGCTAATAGGCCATGACCAACAAATTCTCCGGCAACACCGATGCGTAATAACCATTCGATTTTTTTCTGTGCGTTCATTGTGATTTTTGATGTATTAGGGCTAACTTCTTTTCCCTAGGCCAACCTTTGATCTGCGCTTCTCTCTTAAGGGCGTCAGCTCTGGTGGCGTGTTGCTCAGTATATAATATCTTAACAACTTTTCTGGAACTCGTGTAATGCCCTCCCTTTTTATTTTTATGTTCGTTAAATCTTCTCTGAATATCAGTCGTAATGCCCGTATAAATACTCTTATCCCCACATTCAATTAAATATACAAAATACATACATTTTAGCCTTCCATGATTTCTTATGAAATTATTTTACCAAATCTGATACATAAATCAAAAACTCCCTTTTGCGTAAAGCTACGGAAGGGCAAAGAGCGAAACCTGCGATGAACCGCTTTCCCAAAATTATAAAAAAATCCGTTTTGACCGAGAGTCGAAGACAAGGGTGTTTTGGCAAAGTCGAAATTATGTTAAAATTGTCCCTAGTAAGATTAGACTTATGACAAAAGAAAATATATTTAAAAAAGTTGAAAAGGGTAGTCTTGTGACTATAGAGGAGGTTAAAAGGTACTTAAGCAGCCGGGAGCAAAATTTTTTTGAAAAATTGCAAAAATTCGCATTACTCTTACCACAAATATATAAAAACAAAATCCAAGATGTTGGATTCACAAAAGGTGAATTTGATGCGACCAACCTATGCATCGCTGCTTCTGGAGCTTTGGATCTAGCTATGGGTAAATTGTTGGATAGAGAAAAGTTTGCTGTATATGGGGTATCTCTTGATTTACATCCACTGCACCAAATGATAGTAGTGACTGCAAGAGACAACTATTTTGAGCCTTTGTATTATATCGATCCAACCTATGGCCAAATCAATCCAAAATATAAAAACAAAATTTTAGTTTTTTTACCAAATGAACTGAGCCTCTATTATAACGAAAACATTACACATACATCAGACGTGCACGTTCTTATAAAAAGCTCCTCTTTATATTCATTGAAAAATATTCCACCTCAAGCTGTGTTAGATTCTTTAGATGAACTGGAAAAATCATTACTTTAAGCAATAATCAAGCTGAACGGTGTAAAGAACACGCGCAATATCGTATCAGCAAGATTCTACACATGAGCACCAAGCAGATCAGGACCAATAGTGTTTTTACACTTGTTCATAAAAATTTATAAACAAGTAGACTCGTTGGTCAAAAGTTTGGGCTCTGAATATAGTCAAACAGTTGCTTCGAGTTGTGAAACTCGTTTTTCGAGTATAACGTATTCTGGTAGATCAATCTTCTGATTGAGTTGTCCCTTAATCTCAGTGAGCTCAACGTGCATGGTACCGACTGCATCTAAAATAATATCCATTCTTTGCTCTAGTCGTCCAACTCTTTGTTCTAATTGTTCCATTTTTTGTTCCAGTCGTTCAACCCTTTGAATTAATGAAGAGATTTGTTTAGCCAAAAACTGCACATCGCTATGAAACTTTTCATACTGGACACCCATATATTGCTTGATATCTTCGTTGATTTCCTTGCGCAGTTCTCTGAGATCGGCTTTTGTCGTATGGTTTTCATCGGTCATGGTATTCTCAGTTTAGCAATTATAGCTGCTTGGTCAAGATTGAAACTATACATGGCTGTTGGGTGCCAGCTGAAATTAGAAACTATCTAAAAACTATTTTACTAACTCCACAATGTAACTGATTGGAAAATTGATACCCTTTATCTCATACACAGGGTAACCATAACTTCGTAATATCTCGCGCACTGTATCGGTAGAAATCCAAGGCAATTTAAGTTCCTCTGCTAATTTCTTAGCTAAATAACTTTTACCCACAGTTGGTGCTCCACCAATAAATATTATTTGTTTCTCCATTTGAGATATTCTTTATTTTACCTTGGCAATACAACTATTTTAGGAACATCTGTGACATCGATACGCTTTGTGGAAATACCAAGTTGAGTTTCGATTTCAACATAAAAATAATCATAACCTTCCAAACCATAATTATCATCTTTTTCCCCACGTTGATGGTAACGCAAAATACCGGGAGTTAATCCTGTAAACTTGGTGTTCCATTGTGGCATATTCTCGTGAGTATCATCAGGAACGTTATCTTGATATATATAGACTTGGCTATCCACTAAACTATGATAAAAAGTTTCTCGTTCTTCCATAGACATCTTAACGATTTTTCTCACTATTTCCTTCCCTTTTTCTGGAAGTCCCGGATAAATTTCCCATATTTTCTTTATTTCTATATTCTTCATACCTATAATATACAAGGAATATGTACCTGGCGCCACCACCACGTATACTGGCTTTGGTATTTCTTTGCTCTTGTTCGTCCACATATGCACTACTGTGCCCAGTACCCCCCTTCTCTTCTTCTCATATATACTTGGAAAGACTGGTTATTTGACCTTCAAAAGTAAACTTGCTATAATTCGGCTATCACCAACGGGAAAGATTACCTTATAAGGTTCCGTCCTTATAAGGCCTTTTCTTTTTATAGGCTAAAAGTCCTTCTAAATCATTCATGAATCGCAAGAAAGGTCGGAAAACCTTTAACTTAAGAAGCGCAGAAAACTTTAATCGATTAGGAATGAGTAATGCCTCTAGCTTATAATTTTCTTCTAGATATTTTGCTAAACAATAGAAGTCACCATCTCCCGTTATAATTAAAGCTTTGTCGTAATTTTGATATTCAATCATTGCTTGTAAAACCAGCTCTGCGTCACAATTGCCTTTAGTGCTCCCATCTTTGTATTTTAGGGTTGGTCTAAATATACAAATAAAGCCTGCTTCTTGCAAAGATTTATATAGTTCATTATTGCCTTCGATATAACCGATAAATAAGAAGGCTTTGGTGACGCCATACTTATCGGTAAGGTAGATTCTAAATCGAGCAAAATCTAAACGCCAGCCAAGTGCACGGATAGCGAGGTTAATATTCTGACTGTCGATAAAAGCGTAATTATTCTTCCCTTTTTTCATTTCTTTTTATAACAGTGGCTGCGAGCGTTAACTGACATTAAAAACTATTTACTCTCAATAAACTCAATTTTATTTCTATCAGGATCTAAAATACTAAAATGGCGTCCCCAGGGATAATCTCTGATGTCGCTATAAAAAACTATCCCTCTATCCTTTAATCGACTACTGAGATTGTCTAAGTTTGGTGTTGTGACAATAAAAGTTTGAGCTCCGGGCAATTCTCTTTCTTCAGCTTGTGTTTTAATTCCCAATTTCGATCCATTATCAAAAATAAAAGAAGCGTATTCTTTCCCATCTCGAAAAATCAACTCAAGCCCCAACAAATCTCTATAGAACATGATAGACTTTTCTATATCGCTTGTATAAATAATTGTAGTATCTAATCTCATGTGGCTGCCGGGCTTGGACTCGAACCAAGATACTGGGCTTCAAAGGCCCATGTCCTACCATTAGACGACCCGGCAAAATTGCTTTTTCTCATAAAGCATATCAAAAATTGTCGGTTTTGTCATTCGTGTCGTGATTAAAATAAAAATCCTACGAGGTGTAGGATGATGTGATTGATGCTATACGGTCAAGATGCCATGGTCAGGTGCTGTTCAAATATGTTTCTGTGGTTGTCCTTGAAAACATCGGGTTCGAGCGTGGCCATATGAGCATACCATTCCCGATGCATGACTTCAGCATATATTTTGGGATTGGTGTAGCTGGCCAGCGTGATGCATTTCATTAGATCGATCGCGAGACGTTCCGGTGTGCTGGGGATGATGGGCGCTCGCAATGTCTTTGATGCTTCCAATATGTGTTGGCAAATATCATGATCTTGGTCAACAATCAAGAGACACCGGAATGCCGTATCACGGAAATGTTCAAAAAGATTCGCCATGGTTGTCTGTGTCGAATAGTACAGATCACAGCCGGTCTCATTCATGAATGCATCGTAGGCAGCATCGAGTACGATCGAAGGTGTTGTTTGCTTACGAATGACAGTAATAATTTGCCGTGGCGGTTGGAACTGAGCGAATAATGTGTATAGTTTCAGATACTGTTTCGCGCTGTGAAGATCAAAGGCACAGCCGTGCGTGTTGTAGAATGTCATTGTCAAAGGCATCGGCTTCTGAGCAATGCGCATCGCATCTATCTCGTTGATTTCGAGGGTTATCCTAAGTCCTGCTAGTCTCTTGAGGCTGACTATCGGTGACAGTGCGCATATTTTTTCAAGAACGAAAAATATTTTGCAGCCGATAGCCTTGAGCTTGTGTACCAGGTAGGTGCGTCCATTGCTCATCAGATCGGTGCTGCCAATACTGATCGTTATAGGTTGTTCCGGTTTGCGGTCTATACATATTTCAACAGGTTGCCACGAAGTTGTGATCGTTAAGCGCGGCTGTTTAAAAAAACCGTAGTGGTCAAAAATATCTATGATACGTTGTTGAAGTTTCTGGTGTACGTGACGCAATGATGTGCGTTCGTGAGTCATATATATCCTCCTGTCAATGAACTGACTTCCTCACTCTACTCTCAGGAGGCCGTGGTTTCAAGCCTGTCGTAGAGCCCTATCCGCCAATGGGGCTCTGAGGTATCTGCGATACAAAAGCCAGCCGGCTGGCATAGGCAGCCAGAATGTAAATGCACGGAATAAAATAGTAATGGCAAACGCGACATGTGCTGCGACCCCGAATGAGATGAGCATGAGCGTCATGCTGCCTTCAAAAATGCCAAGTGCTCCTGGTACAAAAGCAATCATGGATACAAAACGTGTCAGCGTGAATACAATGAAAACAACTGCAAAGGGAATCATCGTGTCGAGCGCTAACGGAATGACGTAGAGTGTTGCTATGTCGAGGATGAGGACCATGATTTGCCACAGTGTGGCCCGGGCAAAAAGCCAGCTGCGTTGTTTCAGAACGGAAACCGCAAGCGTGCTCTTGATTTGATCCAGAATTGTTTTGATGTATTCAAGATGTTTGTGCGCCGTATCGGAATCAATCAGTGGTACGGTGTGTTCATCGATGTAGCTGTGTATGCGATTGATAATCCAATCGGTAAAACTCGCCCGGCGTTTTTGTTGGATTGCTCCAAACACAAACAGAAAGATGAGTGCCAGGAACGTGAAGAGGTATATAAAAAACCTAATCTGTTCATGGTTTTGGAAGACGCCGTGTCTGAGCGTCACGACAATGCATGTGATAAAAAGAATTCCGAATGCGGTGTAGAGTGTCGCGAATTCGAGGATAGCTCGACCGATAGCTTCGGCAATGGATAATCGATATTTACGTAGATAGTACACAAAAAAAACCTGTCCCGAAATAGAGGCCGATGGTAATGCCTGGTTGAGAAATTGAATAACCAATGTAGCAGGAAAAAGAGTTCGCCAAGAAACTCGCAGATCTTTGATGGCCAGAACATCAACGTAATTGAGTGCTGAGAAGTAAAAAGTGCCTAGCTGGAGAATGACGATAATGATCAGCCAGTGGAGATGTGCCTTTGTGAAAAAGAGAGCAATGCTTTGTAGCTCTCCGAATCGGTTGTACAAGAGGAATAGTGCGCCCAATGTAAACAGATAAAATATCAAGCTGCGTAAGCGGATGCGTGGTTTCCATGAGCTTTCCGTGGTAGTATCAATAATTTTCATGTAGTGGATGGTGGTTTATCTGTACGCGTCAACTGTATAATAGCCAATTCGATGGGCAGTTGAGGCAGGAGAGCGTTCCGAATCTCATGGTGAGCTTGGGAAAAGTGTTTGATGATCTTTATCACCTGTGCGCTGTATTGATCCAGCGCAGGGTTTTTCTGGAAATGTGTGATCAGGGTGTTGCGGAGGTATTCGATAAATTGGATGAGAAATTGCGGCATTGAATAGCCGAGAGACTGGAGCGATTCAATGTGGTTGAGCGCTGTCTGTGTCTCTCGGGCGATCAGCGCAGTCAAAAAAGCGTTGTGCAGTTCTTGTGGCACAATACCTAGAACCTGCGATGCCTGGTGCGCTGTGACGGATGCCCCGCTATAGGCGATGACCTTAGCGAATGCTGACTCAGCATCGCGCAGCGAGCCTTGGGCGGCACTGACGATCAGGGGAAAAACTGCCGGTTCGATGGTTAGATTCTCTTGTCCGGCTATTTTCTGTAGCTTACTCGTGATACGCTCGGCTGGAATGCGTTTGAAATCAAAACGCTGTACTCGTGATAAGATCGTATCCAATACTTTATGCGGTTCAGTTGTAGCCATGATGAAGATAACGTGCTGTGGCGGTTCCTCGAGTATTTTCAGCAGTGCGTTGCAGGCGGCTGTCGTGAGCATGTGCATTTCGTCGATGATAAAAATCTTGTAGCGACTACTGCTGGTGGCGACGCTGCTTGCGTCTTTGAGCTGGCGAATTTCATCAATGCCGCGATTGGAAGCCGCATCCATTTCTATGATATCAAGCGATCGGTTGTCGTTGCTGTCAAGGCAGGCGCCGCACTGATTGCATGGCTCTATCGTAGGAGTGGCGGTTCCCGGTGTAGTATGCTCGGTTCGTGTCTGGCAATTTAATGCTTTGGCGAATAGTCGCGCCAACGTTGTCTTCCCCGTTCCGCGCGGGCCGGTGAATAGATATGCATGACCGATATTGCCAGTCATGAGCGCGCCCTGTAACGTCAAGACCACATGCTCCTGGCCTTCAACGTCACCAAATTGCGTTGGTCTGTATTTTCGATAGAGTACCTGCATGATTTTTAAACCTTATTGTGCGCCTTGGACGCGGTTCAATGTGTATGTTGCATGTTTCTTAAATACTAAAAATCGCATACCAAGAAAATTCCAGAATAGACCAAAGATAACAGCAAAAGCCGAGGCGATGTTAACCCAGAGCTCTAATGATACGCCAAAGAGCGGTGGAATGAAGTTGACAATTAGCGACGAAATGCCGACATTGATGATGAGACTGCCGGCGACCACGAGAACAAATGCACCGACTTCGCGATGTCCCCCGCCGCTTTTTCCAGCATTGAATGTCCAGAATTTATTCCAGATGTAGCTGTTAAGTAATGCGAAAATAAAGCCGATGGTTTTGAACAGTGAAAAGTAATATCCCTGGGTGATATGAGTGGTAAAAATGAGCACATTCAGAATGCCAAAATCAACGGCGGCATTGGAAAAACCGATAATGACGAATCGGGCAAACGGATCAAAAAATGGCCACCAACGCGACAAGAAAATGCCCAATTGAAGGCCAGCAACAAAAAGCAAACCGCTCATGAACGGCAATGCGATACTCAATTGATGAGATAGATGCAAGCCTAGACTTGTCAATAAAAAAGCAGCCACGGCACCCGTGATGGTGCCAATAATAGCACTGATAGCAATGTCCTTTCTGACCATGTATTTAGGGTAATCTATTACCTCATAAAAAGCAAAAACCCAGCATTCATAGATAATTTTGACAATTTATGTAATTTAGTATATAATGCGAGTGTACTTTTAAACGTACCTTAACTATTCAAAGGAGAACTCAACATGCCCGAGACCCTATCCGTAGTGATCGTTTTTAATATGGTAGACGGCAAACACGTTTTCCATGACGTTATTATCGCCCGCAATAATGACGAGATCGTCGTTCCGGAAACAAGAGCTTATGACGTTGTCTTGGCTATCGAGGCAACTAACCACATTATTGCATATGCCGCTTTGGCATATGGTGCACAGGATGTCCTGGATCGAGTCTTGAAACGAGACAAGAATTGGCAGATGCGGTTAGTCGTTGATAGCATTAAAAAAGACCTGGGAACCGATGATCCAATAAAGATCTTTTTTGGTCTTTGGTGTATCTGGCTACCCTTCAAAAATAATTTGCAGACTTTATTTTTTGATAGCGTCAGGGAAGAATTCCGACGCGTGAACTTGACGGAGCCCATGGTAAATGTAAAGTGCGCTAATCCCCGTCTTGCATCTTTCGA
>CAZHOA010000008.1:0-10130 GCA_964534385.1 uncultured Candidatus Saccharibacteria bacterium
GATAGCATTAAAATCATACTGGGCACGATATGCCTGCGCTTGCACCAATAGCATCTTTTTGGCCAAACCATACGGTGCGTTTGTCTCTTCGGGATAACCGAACCATAAATTATCTTCGTGAAACGGCACCGGAGTGAACTTGGGATATGCACAGACTGTGCCGATCGCTACAAATTTCTTAACGCCGGCATGACGCGCCGCCTCCATCAGGTAAACACCCATGAGTAAATTATCATAGAAAAGCTCGCCGGGCTTAGCTAAATTAAAGCCGATACCACCGACCTTGCCTGCCAGATGAATCACGATGTCATGACCCTGGATGATGTTTTGGCAATTCTCATAATAACGCAAATCAACCTCACGCGAACGCGGAATGGTAATATCTTTTTCTTTGACACCCTGACGCACGAGTTCTTTCACCACAAAAGAACCCAAGAATCCGGCACCTCCGGTCACTAAAATTTTCTTATTTTTCAGCTGCAATTGGGACATAGATATTAGAAGATGATAGCACATCAAATTTTGACACACAAATTATATGATTATACAGTAGATACTACATGCAACGAATGCTGTACATCGTCAATCATCGCCTGCCCACCGAAAAAGCCTACGGCCTACAAATCGCCAAAATGTGCGAAGCTTTTGCCGACCAAGGCCTACAAGTGACGCTTCTTCATCCTTTTCGCAAGAATCTGATTAAAGAATCCGTTTTTAATTACTACGGAATACGGCGTAATTTTATGGTGCGCCAGATTTGGTCACCGGATTTTTATTTGCCAGGCAGATTTGATTATCTGGCGTTCATAATCAAATACTGCATTTCAACATTCCGGATCATTTTCACAGTTTTTCGTTACAAACCCGACATTATTTATTCGCGCGACGAATTGCCGCTTTTTTTGTTGTCATGGCTGATACCTCAGACGCAATTAGCCTATGAAGCGCACCGATTTTCATCGAAACGCTCTTTTTTCTATAAACGCTTCCTGAAAAAAAATATCCATCTCATTACTATTTCCGCCGGCCTGAAACGCGAATTCGTCGCGCTTGGCTTTAATCCCAAAAAAGTCATTGTTGCTCATGATGGCGTTGATCTGTCTGAGTTCCGAACATCAAAATCAATAGATACGCACCGTAATGAGCTCGGCTTGCCTCAGACGAAACAGATTATCACCTACGTCGGCAACCTCAAAACACTCGGCATGAAAAAGGGCGTCGGAACATTGCTCCAATCATTTGCGCTGTTACGCGAACAGCAGCCCGATGCACTGCTCATGATAGTCGGCGGTACCGAGCCTGACATCCAAAAATACAAAAATTACGCAGATTCCCTTGCGATTGATCGGCAATCCCTCATTTTCACCGGTCATAAATCACGCAAAACCATTCCGGCATATCTCGCCGCTTCTGATGTTCTGGCAATGCCATTTCCCTTCAATCACCACTACGCGCATTACATGTCGCCACTCAAGTTATTTGAATATATGGCAGCTCAACGGCCGATTGTCGCCTCAGATTTGCCCACTATTCGCGAAATTGTCGATCATAACTCTGTATCGTTCGTACTGCCTGACGATAGCACGCACCTTACCGCGCAAATTATTGCGCTTTTAAGCGACAAAGAACGCGCTCAGACCCTTGCACGCAACGCATACGACATCGTTAAACGCTACACCTGGCACAAAAGAGCGCAAAAAATACTCAAAGTGCTCTCATAACGAGTTATCATTTTGACATGAAAAATTTTTTTCATATACTAACTATGCAAATATTTTTTCATGATCATCACGCGCACTCCCTATCGCATTTCTTTTTTTGGCGGGGGCACAGACTATCCATTGTGGTACGAACAAAACGGCGGCGCCGTTCTTTCTACGACGATCAACAAATATTGTTACATCACGTGCCGATTTTTTCCGCCATTTTTTAAATACAATCACCGTATCGTTTATTCACAGCAAGAAATGGTCAATGCGATCGATGAAATAGACCATCCCTCGGTCCGCGAAACATTTCGCTACTTCAAAATCAAGAAAGGCATCGAAGTCCACCACAATGGCGACCTGCCGGCAATGTCCGGTCTCGGATCCAGTTCGGCTTTCACCGTTGGTCTTATCCATGCTCTGAGCGCTCTCAATGGCGCCATGATCACAAAACGTGAATTAGCCCTGCGCGCTATCCATATCGAACAAAAACTAATCGGTGAAAATGTCGGTTCACAAGATCAGACCGCAGCCGCATTTGGCGGTTTTAATGTCATCAAATTCGGCGGTCCTCAAAAAATAGCCGTTTCTCCTATCATTATCACACCCAAACGACTCGAGCTGCTCCAAAGTCATCTGATGCTTTTTTTTACCGATTTTGCCCGTAAAGCCTCGGAGATTGCCAGCGAACAAATCAAAAACATACCGCAGAAAACACAGGAATTAACAACCATGTCATCAATCGTCAACGAAGGCATCCATGTCATTCAGAGCAACACATCGATTCTTGAATTTGGCAAACTACTTCATGAAGCCTGGCAGCTCAAACGCGGTTTCAGTACCAAAATCAGCACACCGATCATCGACGATATTTATGAGACTGCACGCAACGCCGGTGCCTTAGGCGGCAAACTGCTCGGCGCCGGCGGCGGCGGTTTTATGTTGATCTTTGCCAAACCGGAAGCCCAACCCCGGATCAAAGCAAAATTAAAAAAGCTCCTGCTGGTGCCTGTTTCCTTTGAACACATCGGCAGCCAAATCGTCTATTATGCTCCCTCACACATCATCTCATAGTCCATTGGCTGATATCGAGACGATTATTCTGTGCGGCGGACTCGGCACGCGACTCAGTCCGGTAATTGGTCAACAGACACCAAAATGCCTGGCACCGATCGGCAACAGGACATTTCTCGATATTCTTATCAACAGCCTCCAACAACAAGGCATTAGACGCATCATTCTGAGCATTGGCCATCTGAGAGAACTGATCAAAAATCATGTTCGCACACAACCCTATGCTCAGTGTGTAGATTTTGCTGAAGAAGAAAAGCCCTGTGGCACCGGCGGCGGATTAAAGAAAGCGCTCCAGATGACATCGGCATCAACACTTTTGGTCATGAACGGGGATACGTTCTGTGATGTGAATGTAGCAACATTTTTGGAAACTCATCGTAACCATAAACGCCTTCTGACCATCGCGCTGCATCACATCGATGCGATTCAACCGAACACTACGATCACACCGGCTTCTTTGAATGATCAAGAACAGATCGTGGCTATGACAACATATGAACGCGGCGTTGGTTTCACGGAGAATAGAGCATTGATCAGTGCCGGGATGTATTACATGGAGCGTGAAATACTGGCGCACATGCCCGATCAGGAATCTTTTTCACTTGAGCATGATCTTTTTCCGAAGATTATCCAAAGCAACCAATGCACCGGCCACATCCACACCGGTCAGTTTATCGATATCGGCACTCCGGCAACATATCAACAAGCGCTAGCGATGTTTGGATAGAGTGCGACGCACTCTATCCAAAGTTCAACCATTGACCTGTTCGTCCTTTGCGCTATAGTGAAAATTCGAACTTTGAAAAAGGAATACGGTCATGAACACATTTCGTTATCCGCTCGCCGGTGAAGCGATAGATATGCGCATCATTGATGCATTATGTGAATGGTTAAAAACAAATCCACAACTCACGAAAGGCAATTTGACACAACGATTCGAAGACTATTGGAGCACATGGCTTGGCGTCAACCATACTCTGTTCTGCAATTCCGGTTCTTCAGCCAATCTGCTGGCGCTCAACGCACTTTTAGCAGCAAGCTACACCTCCGCCGATCACAAAGCCGTCGTGCCCAGCGTCGGTTGGGTAACCAGCATCAGTCCATTTATCCAACTTGGTATCGAACCAATCATGTGCGAAGCTGATCCACATACATTCGGTCTTGATGCAGACTATCTTGAAACGCTTCTTGTAAGAAATCCGGCGATCAATGTGGTGATGCTGGTCCAGGTTCTGGGAGTGCCAAATGCTATGGAAGATATTCTCTATCTTCAGGAACACTTTGGCTTTCACCTGATCGAAGATGCCTGTGCCGCCGCCGGTTCAACCTATCACGGTAGAAAAGTCGGTACCTTTGGCAACATATCAACCAACTCGACATACTTCGGACATCAATTACCAACAATTGAAGGCGGGACTGTATCCACCAACAACTCGTTGCTCTACGAAACGTTACTCATGCTGCGCAGTCACGGCTGGTTGAAAGATCTGCCGGAATCGGCTCGGAATCAATACATGCTTGATTACAATATCGATCCATTCCACGAACCGTTCACGTTCATTCTGCCGGGATACAACCTGCGTCCAACCGAAATCCAGGCGTTTATCGGCATTGAACAGCTCAAGACGTGGGAAGCGTTCATTTTGAAAAGGTTTGAGAATCATAATCTGTATCGCGACTTACTGAAAGATTTCGTCACCATGCAGCATTATGATGCAGACTCCATTATCTCCAGTATACACTTTGGCGCATTGGCACAGAGCACCGAAGAACGCAAGGCCATCGTAACGGCGCTCACTACCGCCAGCATCGAAACACGAATATTTTCAGCCGGCAATCTGGGCCTACATCCGTTTTGGCAAGATCTGTATGGCATCGCATCATTCCCGGTGGCCGACTCCATTCATTATCGCGGATTCTTTTTACCGAACAATCACACGTTAAGCAAAGAAGACATCACCTTCATCGCTGACGTTGTGATCCAGGCCATTCAACAGTATCGCAATGGAGGCAACTCATGACGAAAATTTTAGTAACCGGAGCCGCCGGCTACATCGGTTCGATGCTTGTACCGACCTTGCTCCGCAATAATTACAAAGTCATAGCGCTGGACAACTTCCGATACAGGCAAAAGACATTTCTAGATTGTTTGGGTCCCCATGTCACCATCGTCAAAGGCGATGCTTGTGATGAGGCGCTCCTGAAGCGATACATGCATAACGTGCGCTTCATCATACCGCTTGCCTGCCTGACCGGAGCACCGATATGCGAAAGATGCCCAAACGAAGCACGGCGCGTCAACTATGAAGCACTGCGAACACTGCTCAAATTGCGCAGTAAAGAACAAGGCGTTATCTTTCCGACAACAAACAGCGGCTATGGTATTGGTCAACAGAATATTCATTGCACCGAAGAATCCCCGCTCAACCCGATCTCTCTCTACGGACGGCTCAAAGTCGACGCCGAGAAAGCTGTCCTCGATAGCGGCAGCACCATCAGCCTGCGTCTGGCGACTGTGTTCGGCATGAGTCCGCGCATGCGGCTCGATCTGCTGGTCAATGACTTTACATTTTCGGCGTTTCACAATCATTTTCTTGAACTGTACGAAGGCCATTTCAAACGTAACTTTGTGCACATCCATGATATTGTCCGGGCATTTATGCATTGTATTGTCAACTACAGTCGCATGTGCAATGAGGTGTACAACGTTGGCCTTGATAGCGCTAATGTCAGCAAAAAAGAATTGTGTCAAGAAATTCAGAAGCAAATTCCGGAATTTGTTTTCAAGGAAATCGACAACAAGAAAGATCCGGATCAGCGCAATTATATCGTCAGCAATGCTAAAATTCACAAACAGGGTTTTCGAGCTAAAACCACGTTGCAGCAAGGCATTGCCGAGCTTATCCAGGGCTATACCATCCTTGGCAAAGTAAAGCGTAGTGATTACGCAAACTATCCATAGAGTCCGTCACCGGACTTTTTTAGTTGACAGAACGAGATTTAGTCTATAGTGTACTTTATGCAGGATGGAAAAACTTCAGCGAGGAACATTGACAATGAACAGACGAGATGTGATATATGTCGCCGGACATACCGGTTTGCTGGGATCGGCCATTGTACGTCATCTACGCCTCAACGGCTACGAACGTATTCTGACACCATCACGCGAGGAACTTGATCTGAGAGATCAAGCATCGGTGCGTCGATTTTTTGAAACGCATAAACCGGACTATGTTTTTCTGGCAGCGGCGGTTGTTGGCAGTATTACCAAAAATATCAATGCACCGGGTACTATGATCTACGAGAACCTAATGATCGAAAGCAATGTCATAGAAGCTGCACGGCAATGTGGCGCCAAAAAACTCCTGTTCATTGGTTCAAATTGCATGTACCCAAAACATTGCTCGCAACCGATGAAAGAAACTGACCTGATGACCGGCACACTCGAACCGACCAATGAACCGTTCGCTATTGCCAAGCTTGCTGGTTTAAGTCTGTGCCAGAGCCACAATCGCCAGTACAACACAAATTTCATAGGCATTATCTTGGCCAGTCTCTATGGCCCAGGCGATCATTTTAATGATGATCGTGGTCATGTGATCTCTGCACTGATTAGCAAAATACACGCGGCCAAAGTCAACAATGCACCGCACATTACCTTGCTCGGCACAGGCAATCCGCGACGAGAATTCATCTACGTTGATGATGCCGCACAAGCATGCATCAGACTGATGGAAGACTACGATCCGACTGTTCATGATAAAAACGCAGGCACGATATTTTTTAATGCCGGTTACGGCAGTGATATGCAAATTAAAGATATCGCATTTCTTCTGAGCAACATCATTCAATGGGACGGTCACGTTGAATGGGATATTGATAAGCCCGATGGTATGTTTCAAAAACTTCTTGATAGTACCTCCATACACCAGGTCACGAAATGGCACACAACAGTCCCATTAGTCAAGGGTCTTATGCAGACCTACGAGTGGTTTGTAGCGAATCACGTAGAAGCTAGTGGAGATTAGTATGACTCCTGAACAAGCTACGCCAGACGATCCGACGCCAACACACGAACAAATAGAAAATTTCTTTTCCCTGATAGCATCGGGTAAGATTAATAAGTATAATCTGCAAACGTTTTTTGATAGTTGTACTAGTCCCGCACAGACCACTCGATACTTGCCAGAGGACTACTATGCCGTAACCGTAGACTACAACGTACGCCTATTCGACATGATCGCTAGGGGTAAGTACGACTATTATGACCCCAATATCAAAGCCGAAAACTTTCCGATCAATTTTTCGGGACGTAGTACAATAGGCTACCCTAAAACCAGCATCAGAGTTGAGATGGTGCATTACAACCAATCTGTAAATGCTGAATTTGTACTTTCAGACTTAGAATCACGCAATATGCGCCCGGTCAATCTGGCAGAACTTCTAGCTTTTGATGCTCAATATCCCAACCGAAATCCAGGTAGTATGATGTGTCTTGGTTCGCTATGGCACAGTAACATCGGCACTATGTTTCCCTTTCTCTCTGAAAACCGATTTTCCCCAGATAGACCTAGACGAGGCTTGGGTTTGTCCTGTCTTGGGTGGACTGATGGATTGCACTATGGCAATGTCTATTACCTAGCCGTCCGCCTCCCTGATTGATTTTTTCAAAATGGCATTGCCATTTTTTTGTTTTACAGTATAATTTAATCGACTCATTTTATGTCAGTAATAAACATCAACAAAGTAAATATTGCGGTCAGACTGATGCGGGAAGCCTTTGCGCGCCACAAAAGCAAGATCATCACGATGACCATTCTTGGCTTCGTCAGCGGCGCGCTTGGCGGCATAGGTATCGGCGCAGTTATCCCTGTTTTTTCATTCATTACCAACAAAGCCACTCCGAATGATGCTATTTCCCGCTACATCCAGACATTTTTCGCCTACACCCATATTCCCTACAACTTATCGGTATTACTCACTATGGTGATATGCATCTTTATTGGTAAAGCTATCTTTTTATACTGGGCCAATTACATTAACTCGCGTCTGTGTGTTGATTACGAGGAAGAAACCCGCAAAGAGCTGCTCATTCAAACACTCGGTGCCCGCTGGTCATATCTTTTGGATCAAAAGATCGGTTTTCTTGAAGCCATTATCCGTGATGAAGTGTACGGCTCGTCCAGCATCCTGATGAATATTACGAATATTATTCTAGCAGCTACCAGTCTGATTACGTACGCTCTCGTTGCTATCGCAATATCCATCCCGATCACCGCATTGACCTTCGCTCTTGGTATCTTTCTATTCTTTCTCCTCAAGCCAATATACTACCGGGTCAGAAAATTATCTCAGCGATTTGCAGAGACGACCAAACTCGTCTATCACCATATCAATGAGCACATAATCGGCATTAAAACGGTCAAATCAATGGCCATCGAAGACAGGGTGATCGCTAAAAGCGCGCGCTATTTTCGAGATCTGCGGAACGCGCGCTTAAAGCTCGCTGCCTATAGCACGATTTTCAACACATTCCTGGAGCCAATCAGTCTCATTTTTGTTTTGATTATTTTTGTTGTTTCCTATCAAAGCAATAATTTTAACATCGCCGCGTTCATAGCCATTTTGTATTTGATTCAGAAGATGTTTTCATTTATGCAGGGCATCCAAACCAAACTCAACGGCGTCAACGAGTCATTACCGTACATTAAGAACATGATCGAATACCAGCGCGAGATATATCATCACCACGAGCAAGATCATGGTTCCCGCCCGTTTGTCTTCAATGCCTCGCTGGAATTTCGTAATGTCAGTTTCGCGTATTCTGATAGTGCGCCGCTATTATCAGATCTAAGTTTTACTATCAAAAAGGGTGAGACAATTGGTATTATCGGTCCGTCAGGTGCCGGCAAGACAACACTCGTCGATCTGATTCTGCGACTTTTTGATTGTAAACAGGGCGCAATCGCGCTGGATGACGTCAACGTCAATGCAATCGGATTAAAGGCGTGGCGCACAAATATCGGCTATGTGTCGCAGGATATGTTTGTGCTCAATGATACCATAGCCAACAACATTGCTTTTTATAGCAGTTCGGTCACGGCTGACGACGTTGTCACCGCCGCGAAACTGGCCAATATCTATGATTTTATCCAAGCACAACCGCAAGGTCTTCAAACACCGGTCGGCGAACGCGGCGTGCATCTTTCGGGCGGCCAACGACAAAGATTAATTTTAGCCCGCATCCTGGCACGCAAACCGGCGCTGCTCATCCTGGACGAAGCAACAAGCGCGCTTGATAATGAATCTGAAGCCTTGATTCAAACGGCAATTAAAAATCTGCACGGCACGACAACGATCATTATTATCGCCCACCGACTTTCGACCGTCATGGACGCCGATCGGTTATTAACCATAGATAAAGGCAAATTACTAGAACAAGGCACACCGCAGCAATTGCTCAAGAACAAAAATTCATATTTTGCCAGAATGCATGCGATCAGGGATTAGCAATAGTCCAAAAGTTTATTACCTTAAAGTAGACTTGGTGACTATTGCCTTTTCAAAAGATAACAATTATCAAGCTTGGATGTATCATTATGAATAACGTCATCAGAATTATTCCGCGTTTGGACATCAAGGGCCCCAATGTCGTCAAGGGTATTCACTGCGAGGGATTGCGTGTCGTCGGTGTACCGCAAGAGATGGCTGTGAAATATTATAACGACGGCGCTGATGAGTTGTTGTACATGGATATCGTGGCCAGCTTGTACCAACGCAATTTTGATTTTGATTTGCTGCGGCATACTGCCGAATCTATTTTTATTCCGATCACAGCCGGCGGCGGCATCCGGTCAGTCACCGATATCACGAATGCTCTCCGCGCCGGTGCCGATAAGGTCGCCATCAATACCTATGCCCTTCACAATCCCACTTTCATTACAACAGCCGCGAATATGTTCGGATCACAATGCATCGTGGTATCAGTGGAGGCCAAAAAAACGCATTCCGGCTGGGAAGCATATACTGACGGCGGCCGTGAACACAGTGGTGTTAACGCTATCGATTGGATCAAACAAGCTGTCGACTTGGGTGCCGGTGAAATCATCATCACATCAATCGACCGCGACGGCACATATCAGGGTTATGATGGCGAGCTCATTACAGAAGCAATAAAAAACATACCGATTCCGGTTATTGTCCACGGTGGCGCCGGTGATCCGCAATCGATCGATATGATATTAAAAAAATGCCACCCAGACGCCATCGCCGCCAGTTCAATACTGCATTATGGACAATACTCTATTCCCGACATCAAATCTTTTCTGACACAGCATGGTCATTTCATGC